>MFFV01000024.1:11808-25699 GCA_001777995.1 Candidatus Falkowbacteria bacterium RIFCSPLOWO2_02_FULL_45_15
AAACTTAATGGTTTTATCAAAGTTTGTTTTTATAATTATCGCTGTCGGCGGTTTATTTTTTTACTTTTTCCGCGAGCCGATATTAAGTAGAATTAATATTGACGGCCGTCTGGAAAATAAATCCGTTGCCGAGCGGACGGAATATAACCAAGAAGCGCGGCAAATCATAAAGCGACATTGGCTGTTTGGCGCGGGGGTTAAAAATTACGGGCTCGCGGTGTATAATGAAATTAATAATGATAAGCCGGCGTACGCGTATCAGCCGGCGCATAACGCGTTTTTGTTAGTCTGGGCGGAAATTGGGATATTAGGACTTATTAGTTTTATTGCTTTATTAGTTTATTGTTTTATTGTCAGTTGGCGGATGAAACCTGGGGGAGAGACAGCGGCTTTGCTGGTTGCTTTGGCAGTAATGATGTGTTTTGATCATTGGGTTTGGAGTTTGGCGTTTGGGGGGATGATCATGTGGGTTGTGCTTGGGGTTGTTTATGCAGATAGAAAAGTCGTTATTAAAAATTAAAAATTATACCTATGTTAATCGACCTCCAACTCCATTCCACCTGCTCGGACGGGTATTTGACGCCGAGCGAAGTGGCGAAAACCTGCCGCGAGCGCGGGGTAAAAGTAGCGAGCTTAACCGACCATAACACGGTCAGCGGGCAGGAAGAGTTCGCGCGCGCCTGCAAGGAATTAAAGATTAAAGCCGTGCCCGGCATTGAGCTGTACGCGACGCTTGGGCATAAGCACCTGAACTTACTTTGGTATCACTTTGACGTCAATGACCCGGAGCTGCATAATTTATTGCGCGACTCGCAAAATCGGCGGCGGGCGGGCGTGCGGCGGGCGCTGGAGCGCTTAGTGAACAAGGGGTATTTATTAGACATTAACGCCCTGCTGGACAAACAAAACCATTATATTCCCATTAACCACGTGATAGACAGTTTTTACGCCCTGAATAAAAAAAGAGTTCAGCGGGAGTTGGGCAAAAAAAATATTTTAGAGACGGAAATCATCCGCAATTATTTCCGCAAAACGGAAAAGACCAAAATGCACGAAAGCTATCTTGACATTAAGCGCGTTTTAAAAATCAAGCGGCGGGTTGGCGGCCAACTAATCTTGGCTCATCCCTGCATGTTCAGCTGGATTAAAGAAAACACCATTCAGCAGCTGGCGCAGTCGGGCTTAAACGGGCTGGAAGTGCTTTCGCCGCACCATTCTTGGGAAGCGGTGAGTTATTTGCAGGCGCTCGCCGACCAATATAAATTAATTATGACCGGCGGCAGCGATTTCCATCGCTTTGAAGAGCAGCCGTGGTATAACATTAAAAGCGCCTGGGATTATTTTGAAATTGAAAGTAAATTACTTAAAGAGGTGGAAAAAATAATAAGTTGAGAGGTTGTCATTGCGAGCCGGAGCGTTAGCGAAGGCGCGGCAATCCCGAGATTGCTTCGTCGTCGCTGACTCCTCCTCGCAATGACATTAAAACATTATGTCAGTTGATGTAAACATCTACGACGCCCGTTTTTTTACCAATGCGGTTAAATTAGAAGCGCCATCGGCACGCGCCGTGGCGGATATTTTAAATAAACATTTTGCGCCGCGCTCGGTGATTGATGTCGGCTGCGGCTGCGGCGTTTATTTGGCGGAATTTAAAAAAAGGGGAGTGAAGATTTTAGGCTACGACGGCTCGCCGGCGGCGCTTAAGGCATCTTTAGTCGGCGCTAAAATTAAACTGCGTGATTTGTGCCGGCCGCTGCCGCTCAAGCAAAAATTTGATTTATGCTTATGCCTGGAGGTAGCGGAACACTTGCCGCTCGTGTCCGCTGACACTTTGATAAATACGCTGGTTAATTTAGCGCCGACTATCGTTTTTACCGCCGCCACTCCCGGGCAGGGTCCGCGTTCCATCGGCCACATTAACGAACAGCCGCATTCGTTTTGGGTCAAAAAATTTCAGGCCCAGCAATATAGTTTAGACAAAAAATTAACCGCTAAGATTAAGCGAGAGATGAAAGCAAGAAAGGTAATTTGGTGGATAGTGAAAAATTTAACGGTGTTTAAACATTCTCGCGGCTCTTGATTTTTTTAAAGCATTCCAATATAATATCAGTATTCAGCAAAAATTGCAGCTGATAACAAAAAAATAACGGGAGGTATTACGATGGTTGAAATCAACCCATCTTATAATCCTCCTGTTAATAATGGAGGGTTAGTTAGTCCAGTTAAACGGCTTGAGCATCCCAGTGTTTCTTTCCGGTCGCCGTCAAAGGCCGTGATAACCGCGACCAAAGAAAAAGCACCCCCTCCTAATCCTACCGATGAGACTCCTAACCCCATTCAGCGCCTTCAGAGTGTTGTTCCTTTTCAATCTCCCTCGGGTGCGGTAACAGCCAAGACCAAAATAGAGGTCAGAGATGGGCCGTCGGTAGACCATCCATCTTTAGGGTGGCACATAAATATTAAGGCTTGATCTTTAAACTGTCTGTTTGATTTTTTAACAGGCAGTTTTATTTTAAATTAAAAGTTTGACAAGAAGAGAAATTTATGATTGAATAAAGGTATTAGTTCATTACATAGTCAAAAAAAATATCAACTTTAGGAGATAAATCATGGATGCTCAAACCAAAGAGTTATGGCGGAAAAGAAAGCGATACTCTCTGTATAAAGAGAGTGAGAAATTCTGCTTTGCTTTAGGATGGGTATGTCTGTTCGCGTTAATTTGCGGGGCGTTTGTTTTGCCTTTTGTAAAAGTACTTGCTTTTTATAACGCTAGACAGGTAGAAGTTGCCCAGATCAAGTTAATTTGGTTTATCGGGGCGACAACATTGCTTTCCATTATACTGTGGACTTTCTGGCTGGTATTGCGACAGAAAGCGAGAAATTGTCCCACTATTCTGCGCTGCCAGTTGCCCAAACAAGACTTTAAACCATCGCAATACGACGTTTGGCGCCGGCGCGGCAAAATTTTTGCTTTAGTGCCTGCTAGTGTTAAAATTTTTAAGCCGGATACATTCAGCAAATTTTCTAATGTTATCATGCTGGACACCAAAGCCGTCCAGGGCAAATCGTTTCCGCGCTTAGAATTTTATTACCCCAATTTTAAAGTGCGGATAGGATGCAAGGAAAAAATAATATTAGAGACGTTACAAATTATCTTTGCCAATCCGGCGAGGTTTCGAGCAGAGGTAAAAAAAGAATTAGAAATAAATTTACCGCAATATCTATCCCATTTGAATTTCAATAGGGGCAAACCGGTTTCCGGCAGGGAGGTGAGTAGTATTTGCCAGCATGCAGAGATAATAGTAATGGGCGTATCATTAGTTATCCGTTATGCCAGTCGGCCGGATGTGCTCACGGCGGCGGAAAAAGGGTACAGCCGCAAACAGCCAAGCGCTACTGTTCAAGTTAAGCCAGACCCGCAGACGGCCATTCGTCGCGCTTTACAAATGATCCATTGGCGCCGGCGGTTGGCTATTGAAAAACGGTTGTCGGCGGAAGAAAGTTGAAAAAAAAGAAACAAAAAACTAAGCGGCTCTAAGTTCAAGAGCCGCTTTTTTCTTTTTGCCAAACGCCAGATCGGTGTAAAATTACCTCCACACCAAAAATTTTGGCGTGGAGTTGAATTATCGATAAAATTTGGCCGCCGCTTCCGGCGCGACCGAATTTATCACCAGCCCGCTTCCCAGCTCCACTCCCGCCCAGACGGAATCGCGCGGCTGGATTTTAATATAAAAATATTGGTTCGGATTAGAAATAACCTGATGCATAAAAAAGTTGTAGGACAAGTTCAGCCGGTGCAGTTTTTCGAGAATTTTTTTTAATATTTTCGCCAGGGATTTTAACTCGGTTGCCGTTAGCTCGGTGATGTTGTCAACCAGCCGCCGCGGAAAAATCCAAGCTTCGTAATGAAATGGCGATGCGTACGGGCAAAAGGCGGCCGTGAGCTTATCGGCGTAAATTTTACGCGGACTCTTAATTTCTTTAGCGATAATGTCGGCGTAAGCGTTGCGCCGGTGCTTGGCATGGTAATTAACGGCGGCCGTGATTTCTTCTTGCACGTCCGGCGGAATAATGTTAGTGGCAAAAACCTGCGAATGGGCGTGCGCGATGGAGGCGCCGGCGCGTGCGCCGTTGTTTTTAAAAATTAAAACATAATCCAGTCCCTTGATTTTGCTTAAAGCCGCCGTGCGCCGCTGGTACATCGTTAATACCGCTAAAATTTCGCTTTCGTTCAATTCTCCTAATTCCACGCCGTGCTTAGGGGTGTCAATAATTACTTCCTGCGCGCCGTAAGCTTTGCCGTTGGTTAGACTAACCGCCGGGTAATTATTAGGCAAAGATAAAGTTTGCCAATGGCCGTTATCTATTTTATCAATGATTTTTTTTGGTTTAACGGCGGCCGGGCAAAAAGGGCAGGGCGCGTTGCGGCGCACGACCGTTTCTTCGGAAATATCGCGCGGACGGCGGGAGCGGCTAGGAGTAATGATGACGTATTTGTTTAATAGATAGTCTTGGCGAAATTCGGAGTTCATACTATTTTGTCATTCCCGCCGGAGTTTACCTCGTATTTATTGCGGGGCGGGAATGACGGTTAAATTTGGAGTGACGGTTAGATGTAATTATACGCTTATTTTACCAAAATTATCACCTCTTGACAAATAATGGGCGTTCGCTCTACAATATAGGGACATAAAATAGTTAGCACTCTCCAGATTAAAGTGCTAAAAAATTATTATTTACTAATTTTTAAGCTTATGCAGATTAAACCACTCAACGACAAAGTTGTCGTTAAGGCCTCTTCCAAGGAGGAAAAAACCCGTTCCGGCATAGTATTGCCGGACACGGCGGATAAGGAACGGCCGGAGCAGGGAGAAGTGATCGCAGTCGGCCCGGGAAAGCTGCTGGATAACGGCAGTCGCGCGCCAATGAGCGTTAAGCCAGGCGATAAGGTTTTATTTAAAAAATACAGCCCGGATGAGTTTAAAATAGAGCAAGAGGAGTTTTTGGTTTTGAGCGAAGGGGAAATAATTGGAATCATAGAGTAAATTTTTAGAATTAAACAAAGCGAAATTAATAAATAAAACAAATTAACATTAAAATCTATGGCCAAGCAAATAATCTACGATGAAGAGGCGCGCAAAGCGCTCAAACGCGGCGTGGATAAATTAGCCAACGCCGTCAAAATCACTTTGGGTCCCAAGGGCCGCAATGTGGTGCTGGAAAAAAGTTACGGCTCTCCCGTCATTACTAAAGACGGGGTTACGGTCGCGAAAGAAATTGAGCTGGAGGACAAATTTGAAAACATCGGCGCCGAAATCGTTAAGGAAGTCGCCTCCAAAACCAACGATGCCGCGGGCGACGGCACCACCACCGCGACCATTTTAGCCCAAGCGATGATTACCGAAGGGCTGAAGCTAGTCGCGAGCGGAGTTAACCCGATTGAGATCCGCAACGGCATTGAGCAAAAAGTGGAGCAGGTTATCAAAAAGTTAAAAGAGATGAGCAAGCTGATTTCCACTAAAGAGGAAATCGCTCAAGTCGCCTCCATCTCCGCCAACGACAAAGAAATCGGCGGCATCATTGCGGAAGCGATGGAAGCGGTCGGCAAAGACGGGGTGATTACGGTAGAGGAAGGGCAGCACTTCGGCGTGGAAAAAGAAGTAGTGGAAGGAATGCAGTTTGATAAAGGCTACGTTTCGCCCTATATGGTTACGAACGGGGAAAAGATGCAATCCGAATTTGAGGACCCCTATATTTTAATTACCGATAAAAAAATTTCCGCTTTAGCCGACATTTTGCCGTTGCTGGAAAAATTGGCGCAAAGCGGCCGCAAGGATTTAGTGATTATCGCCGAAGACGTGGAAGGCGAAGCGCTCGCCACTTTTATCGTTAATAAATTGCGCGGCACCTTTAACGTGCTCGCGGTCAAAGCTCCCGGTTTTGGCGACCGGCGCAAAGCAATGCTGGAAGACATCGCGATTGTTACGGGCGGCCGCGTCATTTCCGAGGAAGTCGGCCTAAAGCTGGAAAATACCGATATTAGCGATTTAGGCCAATCCAGAAAAGTGATTGCCACCAAAGAAGACACGACCGTTATCGACGGCCGCGGCGACAAAAAAGCCATCAGCGAGCGCATCAGCCAAATTAGAAAAGAAATTGAGCTGACGGACAGCGATTTTGACAAAGAAAAGCTGCAGGAGCGCCTGGCGAAATTATCCGGCGGCGTGGCCGTCATCAAAGTAGGCGCCGCTACCGAAACCGAAATGAAGGAAAAGAAAGACCGCATTGAAGACGCGCTGAACGCCACTAAAGCGGCCGTAGAAGAAGGAGTAGTCTTAGGCGGCGGGCTGGCTTTGGCCGTTGCGGGAGACGCTTTCCACGAATTAACTGAAAAAAATAAAGATAATCCGGGCGCGCGCATCGTGGACAGCGCGATCCTCGAGCCGATCAAGCAAATCGTTTATAACGCCGGCAAGGACGGCTCACTGATTTTATACAACATCATCGTCCATCATCAGAAAGGCCAGACCAACATCGGCTATAACGCCGTGACCGGAAAATTTGAAGACTTAATGGAATCAGGCATTGTGGACCCGACCAAAGTTACGCGGCTGGCGCTGCAGAACGCCGCTTCCGCCGCCGTGATGTTTTTAACGATTGAAGCGGTGATAGCGGATAAACCGGAACCGAAAGAACATAATCGCGGCAATCCGGGAATGGGCGGCATGGGCGATATGATGTAGAACGCATTAAAACATTAAAATGCCTCGTAAAAAACGGGGCATTTTTGTTTTTATGTTTTTATGTTTTAATGTCTTAAGGTTCTGGTGTTTTAATGCTTGCCCCGTAGGCTTGCCTTGCGGGGTTTTTATGTATATAATAAGATTATTCAGCTAAATAAAATTTATGTCTTCCCCCTTAAATTCCACTTATCGGGTTAACATCACCATCGGCACTATAATTAAAGTAGCCGCCATAATCGGCTTGCTTTACGTCGGGTATGTCATTAGGGACGTGCTGGCGCTGTTGTTCGTGGCGTTGATCTTTTCTTCCGCCATTGACCCGTGGGTGGACGTATTAAAACGCTACCGGATACCCCGCGCCATCAGCGTGATCGTTATTTATTTTATCGCGGCCGTAGTGGTCAGTTTGGCGATTTATTTGTTGATTCCGCCGGTTACCGAGCAGTTTAACTCCTTGCTGAATAATTTTCCGCAGTACGTGGAAAAAATCAACTCCGGTTACCAATGGATTAGGGAGTTTAGCATTGAGCACGGCCTGTTAGATAAAATTAAAGGCAGCTTAGGCGGTTTTGAGGAAAATTTTCAAATAGCGGCCGGCGGCATTTTCTCCACGGTCAGCGACATTTTCGGCGGCATAGTTTCCTTTTTTATCGTGCTGGTGATTACTTTTTACATGGTAGTGGAGGAGGACGCGCTGAAAAAAATCGTCTGGTCGCTCGCGCCTATCGAGCGCCAGCCATATTTAATGCAGCTCATTGACCGAATGCAGCGCCAAGTAGGCTATTGGTTCCGCGGCGAGCTGATTTTAATGCTCATTATCGGCACCTTTGTTTGGGTGGGAATGCTATTTTTAATGCCCCAGTACGCTTTGGTTTTAGGCCTGATTGCCGGTTTAACCGAATTTATTCCTTATTTAGGGCCGATACTCGGCGCCATCCCCGGCATATTTTTAGCCTTGACCGTCAATCCGTTTTTAGCGCTACTGGTGGCTATTTTATACATCATCGTGCAGCAGGTAGAAAATAACATTTTAGTGCCTAAAATAATGCAGCGCGCGGTCGGGCTGAACCCGATCGTGAGCATCGCGGTTTTAATGGCGGGCATCAAAATAGCCGGCATTGTCGGCGGACTCTTGTCCATTCCGGTCGCGACCGCCATTTCGGTCTTAGTAAAGGATTGGGTTAAGATGAGAAATCAGCATCACGGCGAAAGATAGTTTTTGTCGCCATCCCCTAACACGTAACTTATGCCTGAATTAACAATTGAACGGCCAAAATTCAAGGAGCGCGATTATTTGAATAGCCTGATTATCTTCCTGCTTAAATTGGCAGTTTTTTTTATTCCGCTTTGGTTTTGGCCCTTCAGCTTTGAGGCGTTTGAGTTTGGCAAGCAAAACCTGCTTTGGTTTTTAACCGGGCTCGCGGCGATAATTTGGCTGATTAAATCAATAGTGATAGACAAAAAAATAGTCTATCAGCGCACGCCGCTTGATTTGCCTATTTTAATCATGCTGCTCGTCTGGGCGCTGTCCGTCATCTTCAGCGTTGACCGATTTAGTTCGTTGTTTGGTTATTACGGCCGGTTTTCGGACGCCTTTTTAACTACCGTCAGTTTAGCCCTTTTTTATTGGTTGGCGACCCAGGCCATCAGCCGTGGCCAGATTGCCAAATTTTTTAATGTTTTTATCGCTTCCGTTTCATTGGCGTTGCTGATTGGTTTATTATCCTTGAGCAAGGCGCTGGTGAAATTGCCGGCTACTCCGGGCCTAAGCGAAATTTTAAGCTCTAATGCTTTTAATCCGGCGGGCGGCTCAATGGAATCCCTCGCTTTATTAGCGGCGGCGGCGTTAGTACTCGCAGTCGCCTTATATTCCTATAACATCAAAGGGGAGCAAAAACGCCCGTTAGAAAACATAAAATATTATTTTTTGTTTGGCCTTTCCTTAGCGGTGTTAGCGCTGGTTAATTTTTCTTTATCGTGGCTAGGGGCAATTATCGGGCTCGGAGCGGTTTTTAGCTTTGCTTTGTATGTCGCTTATCTGAATAAAGAGGATGCCGCCGCCGCTACCATTGAAATAGCGATTGCGCCGGCTTTGATTTTATTTATGGGAAGCATTTTGCTTTTATTCATCGCGAGCGGAACCGGCGGCTTAAATATTTATAAATTAATTTGGCGGAGCAACGTGCCGCAAGAAATCGTTTTGCCCGCTGCCCAGTCTAACGCTATCATTTGGCAAACCGTTAAGTCGCGCCCGCTGTTAGGCTCCGGCCCGGGAACGTTTGCCTACGATTTTTCTCTGCAGCGGCCGGCTGATTTTAATAATTGGCAATTTTGGCAACTGCGCTTTGACAAAGCGCCGGTACACATTACCGAGCTCTTGGCTACGGTTGGGGTTTTGGGGGCATTGAGTTATTTCGCGCTGGTCGGCATCTGGCTGTTCGTCAGCTTTGTTTTTTTAAAAAACATGTTCCGCTCCGACAGCGAAGCCAGTTACTTGGCTTTTGGGTTTACCTTTGCCGCCTTTACCCTGTTTATCAGCCAGTCCCTTTATTTATTTAACACTACCCTTAACTTTGTTTTTTGGTTTGCCTTGGCGATGGCGTTCATTAATTGGCGGGTCGTTTTTGAGAAAATTTTTTCTACCCGGGAAATTGATTTAGCGCAATATAAAGAAGTGGCGCCGGTGATAGCGGGGCTGGTGATAGCCGGCGTCGGTTTATGGCTGTGGTTTAGTTACACGCAAGCCAGATTTTGGCTGGCCGATACGGCTTATAATGACTTTAGACTTTCCGGCAGCCGCGAGCGGCTGCTGCAGGCGGTTAAACTCAACCCGCGGCGCCTCAATTATCATTTAGCTTTAGCCAAAGACTATGTTAATGAAGTTAAAGAAGACATCGTTTTATTGAGCACGCCGGACAAAAGCGAGGCCATTACCGCTGAACGCAAATCTAAGCTGCAAGCCAACGTTCAGCAAGCTCTTAAAGAAGGGCAAGCGGCAACGGCGGTAGCGCCCAATTCAGTGATGGCTTGGGAAACATTAGGCGCGACCTACCGCGACATCCGCCTGATTGCGGTCGGTTCGCTTGCGCCCGCGATTCGTTATTTAACCAAAGCAAGCGAACTGGAGCCGACTAACCCCGTATTATTAACCGAGTTAGGCAAACTTTACTTGGCTAACGGCCAGACAAAAGAAGCGGCGGACGCTTTTGAGCAAGCGGCTAAATTTAAGAGCGATTATTGGGAGGCGCAGGTTGGCTTAGCCCAAACCTACGACAGCTTGGGGGAGAGCGATAAAGCGCTGGTTATTTTGGAAGATTTAATCAGCCGCCAGCCCAACGCCGACGTAATTTACGAAAGCGGACGCTTGTATTATAATCAAGGAAAGCTTGATAAAGCGATTGAGCGCTTTACGCAGGCAATTGCCCTGCGCCCGAGTTACGCTAACGCCATTTACAGTCTGGGCTTGGCTTACCAAAAGCAAGGCGATAAGACGCGCGCGCTGGCGGAATTTCAAAAAGTACTGGAATTGAATCCGGGCAACGAAACGGTGAAGAAGATGATGGAAGAGATCAATCAACAAAAACAAGGGGATGATGAGATGGAAATCAAGCAGTAATTTAACGGTAATTGAACAATAATTTTTTAAAGACAATCATGCAAAAGGATTAATTACTGTTAAATTATTATTTAATAATGGTTGAATTATGGAGTACAAGTATGGTAAAAAAAATTAAAGAAAATGACAATGATTTAATGGACAAAATCGTTTCTTTATGCAAACGGCGCGGCTTTATTTTTCCCGGCTCGGAAATTTACGGCGGGATGGCTGGAATTTATGATTACGGCCCGGTTGGCGCTGAATTAAAAAGGAACATAAAAGAGGCATGGCGGTGGGAGATGTTTAGACGCCACGAGCACATCTATGAAGTGGATAGCAGTATTTTGATGCAAAGAAAAGTTTGGGAGGCCTCGGGGCATACTTCAGCCGGGTTTACCGATCCTTTGCAAGAATGCAAATTATGTCACCATCGTTTCCGCGCCGATCATTTAGCTGAAGCAGGCGTTAAGCAGTGCCCTGACTGCGGCGGTCCGTTAACCGAGGCAAAAAAATTCAATTTGCTCGTGGAAACTCACTTGGGGCCGGTGCAGGATGAATCATCCCTTACCTATCTGCGCGGTGAAACTACGCAGGGGATTTATGTTAATTATGCCAATGTAAAAACAGCGACGCGCGCCTCTCTTCCTTTTGGCATTGGACAGGTGGGCAAGGCCTTTAGGAATGAAATTACGCCCGGGCACTTTACCTATCGCCTGCGGGAATTTGAACAAATGGAGCAACAATATTTCGTGCATCCGGACGACGCGCCTAAATATTTTCCATATTGGAAAAAAGAAAGGATGCGGTGGTATCTTGAGTTGGGAATAAATAAAGCCAATCTCCGCTTTCGCCCCCATGAGAAGGGCGAGCTGGCGCATTACGCTAAAGCCGCGGAAGACATTGAGTATAAATTTCCCTTTGGCTGGCATGAAATTGAAGGCATCCATAATCGCGGCGACTGGGATTTATCGCGCCACAGCCAATTTTCCGGCCAAGACCTGTCGGAGACCGACCCTAAGACTGGCAAAAAGTTTTATCCTTATGTCATTGAAACTTCAGCCGGGGCGGATCGTTTGGCGTTGGCATTTTTAATAGACGCTTATACCGAGATAGCCGGTGGGCGTACGACGACCACTAAAAGCATAAAAGAAACGGAGGTTGTGCTAAAATTTGATAAAAGGATAGCGCCGTTTAAAATCGCCGTCTTGCCCCTGTCCAAAAAAGAACAACTAACAACCATCGGGCAGGAAATCGCGGCCAACTTACGCGCGCAATGGATGACGGACTATGACGAAACGCAAAGCATCGGCAAGCGCTACCGGCGCCAAGACGAAATCGGCACGCCTTACTGCGTCACGGTTGATTTTGAGAGTCTGGAAGATAAAGCCGTGACGGTCCGGGAGCGGGATACGATGGAGCAAGAGCGGATTAAAATAGGGGAGTTGGGGGGGTATTTTAAGGAGAAACTTAACAGAATTAAATAGAATTTTTAATTTTTGTAATTTTTAATTTTTAAACTACTTGCTCCATAGATATGAGAAGTTTTGAATTTATATATTAAAAATTAGATATTATTTAAAAATTATAAAATTAAAAATTATTTATTAATTATTTTTTTATGAACAAAACATGGATCATTATTGGCGTTATCGCCATAGTTATCGTGGTCTCTATTTTCGGCTACTATAACCGCCTCATTACCGGCTCGGAAACCGTGGATAAGCAATGGGCGCAGGTGGAAACGCAATACCAGCGCCGCTTTGACCTCATTCCGAATTTAGTGGAATCGGTCAAAGGAATTATGGCGCAGGAGCAGGAGGTGTTCGGTAAAATAGCCGAAGCTCGCACCCGCTACGCCGGCGCTCAATCCGTTAACGACAAAGCGGCCGCCGCTACCGAGGTAGAATCAGCTTTGGCGCGCCTGTTGGTAGTAATGGAAAATTATCCTCAGCTTAAATCGGCCGAAAACGTTAATACCTTGATGGCGCAGTTAGAAGGCACGGAAAACCGAGTGGCGGTTGAACGGGGACGCTTTAACGATGAAGTGCGCGGCTATAACCTGACGGTAAAACGTTTCCCGGGCAATGTGTTCGCGCGGCTGTTCGGATTTAGCGAGCGGAATTATTTTGAAGCGGTCAAAGGATCGGACCAAACTCCATCCGTTAAATTTTAGTAGATTTAGCCAGTTTTTTATAGGCAACATTTAAAATATTAGATATTGGATATTAGATATTCGCAACGAGGTTGATAAATTTTATGATATTTAATGTCTAGTATTGTTTAGTATGGCTGATTATATTAAATTAGGAGATCTAGATTTGTACCGGATGGCTGTTGAGTTAAGCAGAGAAGCGTGGCCAACATATGAGGGACTAAATTGGCAAGACAAAAAAATAATGGGCGATCAGTTTATAGAAAGCATTGATTCGGTTGGGGCAAATATTGCTGAAGGCTATGGCCGGTATCATTATAAAGATAGAATAAAATTTTATTATAACGCACGCGGCTCTCTTTCCGAATCAAAGCACTGGGGGCTGTTTTCGTACGAACGAGGAAAAATAAATAAAGCCAAATTTTACTCTTTATTAAATAAACAGCAAGCTTTGCATAAAAAGTTAAACTCATATATTAGTTCTTGTTATAACTATAAGCAATAACAATAGCCGGGTTGAATTATGAAACGTCGTAATATCCAATATCTAATATCCAATATTTTTTTACTTTTTATAAGCATGACTCCGGTTTTAGCGTACTACAACCCCGGCTCCCCGTCTGGTTTTGTCAACGATTTTGCCGGCGTAATTGATGGGGCGACTAAACAGAGCTTAGAGCAAAAATTAGTTAATTTTGAAAAAGAAACGAGCAACGAGATTTCAGTCGTAACCATAAATAATTTAGGCGGCGATTACATTGAAAATTTCGCGGCCGAGCTGTTTAAGGAGTGGGGGGTAGGGAAAGAGAACGGAGATAACGGCGTTTTGGCATTAGTGGCGGTGGAGGACCGGAAAATGCGCCTTGAAGTCGGCTATGGTTTGGAAGGCGCGCTCACGGACGCGCAGTCAAACTGGATTATCAATAATGAAATGAAGCCGGCGTTTCAGGCGGGCAAGTATGGCGAAGGCATAAGTTTAGCGCTGGAGAGCATTATCAAAGCGACGCGCGGCGAGTATGTGCCGGAAGAAAAATTACCCCAGCGCAAAATAGCTAATTATGAATTTATTGCTTGGGCGGCTATTTTTTTGTTGATGTGGCTTGCGGCCATTTTAGGCCGCTCCAAGTCTTGGTGGGCGGGAGGGGTTATCGGCGGGGTAGCCGGCGTTATTATCGGGTTGGTTAAAGGTTTCTTGTGGTTTGGCGTGGGCATATTAGCGGTCCTAATCCCTTTCGGCCTTTTATTTGATTATGTTGTTTCCAAAAAATATCACGCGGCTAAGGCAAGCGGGCGCCATCTGCCGTGGTGGTTTGGCGGCGGCGGTTTTGGCGGCGGGATGAGCGGAAGCGGCGGGTTCGGCGGCTTCGGAGGAGGGATGAGCGGGGGAGGAGGAAGTAG
>MFFV01000025.1 GCA_001777995.1 Candidatus Falkowbacteria bacterium RIFCSPLOWO2_02_FULL_45_15
TGGGCGGATATGGAAAACGCTTACAAAACGATGGACAAGGATTACATGGAAAGTATTTGGTGGGTATTCAAGCAGTTATGGGACAAATGCTTGATTTACGAAGGTTATCGCTCTATGCACATTTGCCCGCGCTGTGAAACGACTTTATCGCAACAGGAAGTGGCGGAGGGGTACAAGGATGTAAAAGATTTGTCGGCAACGGTTAAGTTTGAATTAATTGATGATCCTGGCACTTATGTTTTAGCGTGGACGACGACGCCGTGGACTTTAATCGGAAATGTGGCGCTCGCAGTAAACGAAAAAGAAACATATGTGAAACTTAAAATAACAAAAATAAATCATTCACATAAAATAAATGCCAAAGAAGGCGAAGTGTATATTCTTTTAGAAAGTGCCATAAGCAGAATTTTTGGTACTCCATTAGGGTGGTCGGAAATGTCAGGTTTAATTGGTTCTGCTTTAATAAGTAATAAAGATTTTAGCGCTGAAGTAGATGTTTTAGAAAGGCCAATGAAAATTAAAAATTTAATCGGAAAAAAGTACAAGCCGTTGTTTGATTATTATGCTAAAGATGAAAAGTTGGAAAATAAACAAAACGGTTGGAAAATTTACTCGGCGGATTTTGTAACAACCGAAGAGGGAACGGGCGTGGTGCATATCGCGCCGGCATTCGGCGAAGACGATATGAATTTGGCGAAAACAGAAAACTTGCCTTTTATTCAACATGTGAACATGGACGGCACTTTTAAAGAGGAAGTTACTGATTTTACCGGTTTGCATGTTAAACCGATTGAAGACACGCAGGCAACCGATGTAGAAATTATAAAATATTTAGCGCACAAAAATTTATTGTTCAGCAAAGAAAAATACGAACATAGCTATCCTCATTGTTGGCGTTGCGACACGCCATTGCTCAATTATGCCGCTCATTCATGGTTTGTAGATGTTACCAGAATTAAAAATGATGCTTTGAAATTAGCAAAGGAAATAAAATGGACTCCAAAACATATTAAAGAAGGTCGGTTCGGGCAATGGCTGGAAGGCGCGCGCGACTGGTCAATTTCGCGGCAGAGGTTTTGGGCTTCGGTGATCCCTATTTGGAGATGCACTAATGAAATAGAAGGTAAGAGTGGGGCAAAACAGAGATGCGGGAATACTAAAATTTTTGGTTCTATAAAAGAATTAGAAGAATTGAGCGGGCAAAAAGTAGATGATTTGCATAAACATATCGTTGATGAAATTACGTTCAAATGTGAAAAATGCGGCGGGCTCATGAAGCGCGTACAGGATGTTTTAGATACCTGGTTTGATTCCGGCTCCATGCCGTACGCGCAGATGCATTATCCGTTTGAGAATGAGAAAAAATTTGAAAATAATTTTCCGGCCGCGTTTATCGCCGAAGGCGTGGACCAGACGCGCGCCTGGTTTTATTATCTGCATGTCATCGCAACCGCGATTAGGAAAAAGCCGGCGTTTAAAAATGTAATCGTTAACGGCATCGTGCTGGCTGAAGACGGCAAAAAGATGAGCAAGCGCCTGCAGAATTATCCGGACCCGATGGACGTTATGAATAAATACGGCGCCGACCCGCTGCGCTATTACTTATGCGCCTCGCCGGTGATGAAAGCCGAAAGCATAAATTTCTCCGAGAAAGATTTAGTTGAACAAACCAGATTCTTTAATATCCTGCTTAATGTCCTAAGTTTCTATAAAATGTTTGCCTGCCCGTCCGGCAGGCGGGCCGCGGATATGGAAGTAGAAAATTTGGCAGAAAAAGATTTAGTTAATGTGCTGGACAAATGGATTACCGCGCGCTTGGAAGAAACGAAAAAAACAGTAACCAAGAAAATGGACGATTACGATTTGCACGCGATTCGGGAATTGCCTGTTTTTATCAATGATTTGTCAACTTGGTATGTGCGCCGTTCGCGCGCGCGGTTTAAGGGCGATGACGAAGCTGACAAAATGCGGGCGCTGAAAACTCTGCGCCGGACTTTATACCATTTAGCACGCATTATGGCTCCATTTTTGCCTTTTACGGCCGAACATATTTATCAGGAGCTGGGCGCTGACATTGAATCAGTGCATTTAAAAGCGTGGCCGGAAGTTAGGAAAGAATGGATTGCTAAAGATGTTTTGCAAAATATGGAGCAAGCGCGAAAAATAGTGGGACTCGGATTGGCTAAGCGGGATGAAGCGGGCATTAAAGTGAGACAGCCGCTTAATCAATTTTCAATTTTCAATTTTCAATTTTCAATGAATGAGCGGGAATACATTCAAGTAGTTAAAGATGAATTGAATGTGAAGGAGGTTGTTTGTAAAAAAGGCAAAGGTGAGCTGGTCGTGGAATTGGATACAAACATCACTTCGGAACTAAAACTTGAAGGCATAAAGCGCGAACTGGTGCGGGCGATAAACAATTTGCGCAAAGAGGCGGGGATGGCGATTCAAGACCGAGCAATTATTTATTATCAAACGGACTCTAAAGATATAAAAGAGGTGTTTGCCAAATTCGGCGAGGAAATCAAAAAAGATGCGTTGGCGGATGATTTGCAAGTTGGCAGCGGCGGGGAAGAAGTGGGTATTAACGGCGAAAAAGTAGAGTTGAAAGTAGAGAAAAAATAATTTTTGTCATTGCGAGGAGTCCCGCGGTACCGCGGGACGACGAAGCAATCCCGTCGTTTCTACAGTAAATAACGGGATTGCCACGCTTCATCCCGCGCTGTCGCGGGATTCGCTCGCAATGACAGTATAAAACAATGAAAAGAAATAAGGAACAAAATTATTTAATGCGGGATTTAGGAATTGTCGCTTTGAGCATAATTTTAGCGTTAGCGCTGGTTAAAACGCGGGCGCTGGACGGCATCTTATCGGCGGCGCAGGAGGCAACGATAATAGGCAGTTTCCTCGCGGGCATGTTTTACATTTCTGTTTTTACCGTCGCGCCGGCAATCGTAGTTTTGTCGGAATTGATATCCAGCTTGCCTATTTGGGAGGTGGCGTTGTTTGGAGGGCTCGGCGCCGCGCTCGGTGATTTATTGATTTTCCGTTTCGTAAAAAATAATTTAATGGAAGCGTTGATTTTATGGCTGCGCCGCCATAAAGAAAAGAAAGTATTAACCCTTTTTCGCAGCCGTTGGTTTGATTACATTTTGTTCGCCGCCGGAGCGTTGATCGTTCTTTCTCCTTTGCCGGATGAGTTGGGGCTGGCGCTGATGGGCGTGTCGCAAATCCGCAACGTTTTATTTTTTCCGGTTTCTTTCGCGCTTAATTTTTTCAGCATCTTAATTTTAGGGTTAGCGGCGAGAAGCCTGTTTTAACTTTATTTTTCTGTCATTCCAGCGTAGACGGGAATCTCGCAGTTAGCGAGTTGTTCACGGGATTCCCGCCTACGCGGGAATGACATGAATTATGCGCAATACTCTTTACGATAAAAATAAAATCGGCAAATTTTTGGGCTGGGGCGGCGAACATTTAGTTTATGAATATGGCGAGGCAAGCGTCATTAAATTCTCGCTGCACGTTTGGCTGGCAGGCCGAAGGGCGGTAGATAAGTTGAAAAAGGATTATGTCATCGGTCAGAAATATTTCGCGTCTTATTTGCTTCCGACAGAAATTATAGTTTGGTCTCAAGGAAAGAAAGCGGCGGAAATTCAGGAAAAAATTAAGTGCCGTTTTTTAAAATTAGCCGACTTAGCCGATCCCTTGATAAAAAAACAATTTCTTGATATAATGGAACGCTACCGGAGAATGGAATTAGAAATCGGCGTGCCGTTTGATTTATTGGGGCGCGAAGGGCTGTTTAAAATTAAACCAACTTTTTTAAGCAATATTTTGGTAACGCCGGAACAAAAATTGATTTTAATTGATTTTACCGTGCTCGCGTTAAAACCAACTTGGCGCGATTGGCCGCTTTGGTTTATCATTAAGTGGGCGAAGTGGCGGCAGAAAAAAATTATCAAAAAATTTACTGAATCAAAAATTAAAAAATAAAATTGTCATTGCGAGGAGTTCCGCAGTACTGCGGGACGACGAAGCAATCCCGTCATTTGCGTGTTATTTACGGGATCGCCACGCTCCATTTCATTTCGCTCGCGATGACATAAAAAATATGACTATCCAACAAATCTATAAATTAGCCGTTGAGTTAGGCATTAAGCACGACCTGCGCGGTCCGGCGAAAGTAAAAAAGTATTTGGAGCGGGCAAAAAAGAAATACGAAAAATTGCCTAAAGACGAGCAAGCGGAGTTTGATGCTGAAAAATTGACTAACCCTTATTCCGATACGCGCGTTCTAAACGACACGGGCAAACAAGTTAAGAAAGTATTAGTGGGGATTGATATGGAAGTGCCGGAGTTATTGCTCGCGGATAAATTAGGCGACATTGATTTAGTGATTGCGCATCATCCGGAAGGGCAAGCGCTTGCTTCCTTGCATGACGTGATGGATTTGCAGGCCGAAGTGCTGGCGCAGTACGGCGTGCCGATTAATATCGCCGAAAGCGTTCTGCGTCCGCGCATCAGCGAAGTCAGCCGCGGCATTTCGCCCATCAATCACGACCGCGCGGTGGACGCGGCAAAAATTTTAAATTTGGGCTTTATGTGCGCGCACACGCCCTGCGATAATATGGCGGCCAGTTTTATGACTAAGTTTATTGCCAGAAAAAAGCCGGAAACGGTCGGCGAAATTTTAGAAGCATTAAAAGAAATTCCCGAGTACAAAGAAGCTGCGAGGCGCAAAGCCGGCCCGATGCTTTTTACCGGCTCGCCGGAAAATAGCGCCGGCAAAATCGTAGTAACGGAATTTACCGGCGGCACGGAAGGTTCAAAAGAAATGTACGAAAAAATCGCCGCCGCGGGCATCGGCACCGTGATTGGCATGCACATGCACGAAGAGCACCGCAAAGAAGCGGAAAAATATCATATCAATGTGGTGATCGCCGGCCATATGTCCAGCGACTCCTTAGGCGTTAATTTGTTTTTGGACGAGCTGGAGCGCAAAGGGATAAAAATTACGCCGGTAAGCGGCTTGATTAGGGTAAAAAGAAAGTAAAAAGTTTACCCCGTGCAGTATAGCGAACTACTACAAGGGGTAAAAGTAAAAAGTAGAAAGTAGAGACGCCCCTTTGGGGCGTCTTGTGTTTGATTTTTTGGCTCAAAATTGGTAGAGTAAGGGTAAAATAAAGTATATGGAAATAAAGATAATAAAAACTAAAATTCCAAAAGAAGAACTTAAAAGAATGGCGGAAGAAACATTTGGCGATATGGTTAAAATCGTGGTTGATGTTAAGCGGGAAATTATGGCTATCGGCGGCGAAATGCACGCGGACGCGGAAAGTTTATTATTGCAGGATGGCTCGCGGCAAGACGATTTATGGGGGGCGAATCTTTATCCCGATTTATCGCCAGAGAATTTTATTGAGTACCAATCACTGCTTAACATTCGTCCCCGTCTAGGTAATAGAGCGATAGAGATTGAAAGTACGGAAATAAAAAACAAAATAAAAGAAATTATTAATAAGCTAATAGTTTAATTATGACCTTTATTCATAAAGAATTATCCCAAGGCAGATGGCAACAATTAAGTTTGGCTGAACAAATTGGCAACATCGGCGCTGAACTCGCGCGCGCTAAATCATGGGAAAGAAAGAATATGGTTAAGCAAAAAAACCAAGCGTTGGCACGGGCATTAGAGTTGATAGATTTGACATTAGAGAGCGTTAATAGACCGTCTCAACTTAAAGAAATAACGCGGTTGCGCGAAGTCGTCGCTGGTTTATTCGTCGGCAGTGCAGAGGTTTACGCTTCTTTGGCGGATTTAGAAAAAATTTATTTGCCGTTTGCAATTTTAGCAAAACGTTAATTGTCAGGCGTTAAATGTCAAATGTATGCTCGCATTTTTACGCGGAAAAATTTTAAACAAAGGCAAAGGATGCGTGATTTTACAAACAGGCGATATCGGCTATCAGATTTTTGTTAATGTCGTTGCCTATGCGGATTTAAGCATCGGGCAAGAGGTAGAATTTTATTTATATCACCATGTACGCGAGGATATGGAAGACTTGTACGGGTTTAAAAATTTTGCGGAACTGGAATTTTTTAAATTGCTTTTATCGGTATCGGGCGTGGGGCCAAAGTCAGCGCTCGGGATTTTAGGCATGGCTAGCGTGGAAGACATTAAAGAGTCCATTGGGCATGGCGATCCTTCACTTTTGACTAAAGTGTCCGGCATTGGCAAAAAAACCGCGGAACGAATCGTGCTGGAACTGCGCAGTAAAATTGATTATTTAGCGCCGCTTAAAGAC
>MFFV01000026.1 GCA_001777995.1 Candidatus Falkowbacteria bacterium RIFCSPLOWO2_02_FULL_45_15
CTTTAATTTTATATTTTTGGTTTAAATCTTTACTCTGTGTAGTATAGCAAGCTACTACACGGTGTAAATCTAAAATTATTCTTGGTGCCCAGAGGGAGACTCGAACTCCCAAGGCCTTGCGGCCGCTACCACCTCAAGGTAGTGCGTCTACCAAATTCCGCCATCTGGGCTTTACTCCATTGTACAAAATGAGAGTAAAAATAAAAGAGGTTGCCGGCGCGCTCAGGTTATCAAGACGGATGTAAAAATATCAATATATCAATTTACCCTCACACCTCGCGAGGTGTGAGGGCGTATTACTCCTTGCTATTTTGATATTTCAACACCTCCTTTATCCCGCAGTACTGCGGGATTAATCCTGATAAACTGGGTATGCCGGCAACCTATTCTCCGCGTTCAGGCATAAATGCGGAGGGTAAATTTATGGCTTGCTTTTTTCTCCTTTTAACTTCAGCCGTTTGTTATGGCCGCGCTTCAAAAAATATAATTTGGCGCGCCGCACTTTCGCCTGTTTTTTTATTTCAATTTTGGTAATGGTCGGCGAATGCAGGGGAAAAATTTTTTCTACGCCCACGCCGTCAGAAACTTTGTAGACGTTAAAGGAGGCGCCGGCTTCTCGGCCGTGCTTAGCCGCGAGCACGATGCCTTCAAAATATTGCACGCGCTCTTTCCATTCGCCTTTGGCGTTTTGCTCTTTGATTTTTTGGTAGACGCGCACGGTCATGCCGGGCTTAACATCGGAGATAGCGCGCTTAGTTTCAGTTTTAACTTTTTCTTTAACCTCTGTTTTTACTTCGTCAGACATAAATTTTTAAAATTATTCCAAAATCTAAATTGTTCCCCGCAGTGCCAGCTATGGCAGGCGGGGAATACTTTGAAACAATTTAAGATAATTATTGATTAATTTTACTTCAACCATATTATAACATTAACTGTTTTTTGTCAATTTCCGGGCAGATGAAATCCGCGGCTGCCGGATTAAAACGTCAGTCGGTAGCCTTCTTTTTTTAAGATGGCGATTATTTCTGCCACCGCGTTGCCTAGCTGATTCTGTCTGTTAAGAACGCGATAGTCGTAAAAAGGAGCTTCTTGGGAGATTTCTCTTTGGGCGTACTCCAGTCTGGTTTGCAGTTCCAACGGCGATATTGACGGGTCGCGCTTCAGCAGCCTTTTTTTTAGATTGGCTATTGAGTCGGGCATAATGAAAACAGTCGTCGCTTGGTAGTGTTTCTGATAATAGCGGGCGCCGACAAGGTCGGGATTGACGATAACATTAAATCCTTGCGCCAGTTTTTTTTCTAAGTCTGGTCGGTAGCTTCCGTAGTAAACGCCGTTGCGGTTGTTTTGGCATTCCAGTATGTTGCCGTTGCTGATTTCCCGCTGAAATTCCTCTGCCGAAAAAAAGTAGTAATCAACGCCGGTCCGCTCCCGCAAACGCGGCGGTCGGGTAGTGGCGGTGACGAGGCGCTTAAAAATCGGGTAGCGCTTGATAATTTCTGCGGTGACGGCGCTTTCGCCGGAACCGGTAGGGCCGGCGATCACTAAAATTTTTTTTGGCTCCATATCGCTATTTTTCTGTCATTCCCGCGAAAGCGGGAATCTAAATATTATTGTGAAAAACTTGAGATTCCCGCTTTCGCGGGAATGACAAGGATGGTGTTACTTTATTTTTTTTAATATTTCCCTTAACTCCTGCGGCGGTTCGCTGCTAAACTCTTGCCATTGATCTCGCCCGTCATAAAAACCAAGCGCCCGCGCGTGCAGCCAGATGCGGCGCAGGCCAAGTTTCTTATTTAATTCTTTAGTGCGGCGCGTGCCGTATAAATTGTCGCCCACGACGGGGTGGTCGTAGGCGGCGAGGTGCACGCGGATTTGGTGCGTGCGTCCAGTGCCGATTTTTACCTCTAACAAAGCGTAGTTGATAAAATGTTTGGTAACCGTAAATTCAGTGACGGCCGCTCGCCCGCCGTGCGCGCGCGAATGCGCGGCCATTTTATAACCCTGCGCGCTGCGCGAAATGGGGAAATCAATGCAGCCGCCCTCTCTTTCAATATTGCCGTAAACTAAAGCCAGATAGGATTTTTTAACTTGGCGGGTTTTAAACTGCTGCTTGAGCGAATCAAACATGCCGTTCGTTTTGGCAATGACCAACAGGCCGGAAGCGTCTTTATCCAGACGATGCACAATGCCCGGACGCAAGGGGTCATCGCCAATTTTACGCAAGTGAGGGTATTTTTTTTCTAACGCATCGGCTAGCGTCGGCTCGGCAATGCCCGCGCCGCCATGGACGATTACGCCCGCGGGTTTATTAACGATTACATAATCGTCAGTTTCCGCAACAATTTTAAATTTGGGCAACGTTAATTTTTTCTCGTTTGTTTTTACGTTTTTACGTTTTAATGCTTTAATGGTTAATGTCTCTCCCGCTCTGATTTTATAATGCGCTTTTTTTTGCTTGCCGTTAACCAAAATTGCTTCGCCTTTAATCATTTTTTGCGCCTGTGCCCGCGTTAACTCTAACTTAACTGCCAGCCAAACATCTAGGCGCCGGTCGGCATCGGTTGATTTTATAATGATTGTTTTATTGTTAAATTGTTTCATAATCCCGTTAATTCTTTAATTTCTCTTTTCATAAAAATTCCCATCAAGACGGCATAAACAACAGCCCCAAGCGACAAGGCGGCAATGACATCCAGAGACGGCAATGAATACAGAGTTAAAGCCATTGCTGCTGACGCCGCGAGCGCTTTTAAAAAGACGGTCAAGCGGGGAATAAATTTAGTGTAATAGAAAGTAACGGCAAAAATTAAGAGCGACACCGCGACTTCCGAATAAATTGTTACGGCCGCGGCGCCGAAATAAGAATAGCGCGGGATAAAAATTAAATAACCGGCGAAAGCGGTAACGGCGACCAAAGCGTACGCCCAGATGGTTTGTTTTTGCTTGCCGATGGCGATGATGACGTGCGAGAAAATAACGCCGAGATAAATCGCGCCGCAGGCAAAAATAAGCAGTTGTAAAATCGGGCCGGAGGGCGCAAATTCCGCGCCGGCTACCAAAGCCATTAAGGGAGTAGCCACAAACTGCGCGCCAATTACCAGCGGCAGGGCAAACAGCGCGAGCGCGTCAAACGAATGTTGGATTATTTTATTTGCCCCCGCCGCATCGTTGCGTCGGTAAGCGGCGGTAATCTGCGGCAGGGCGATGCCGGCGAGAATAAAGGGCAAGGTTACCAAAATATCAATCACGCGGTAGGCCGCGCCGTAGAGCCCGACTTCGCCGGGAGATTTCATCAGCGATAAAATGACGGTATCGGCTTTGAGATAAATTAAATTGAGCGCAATCGTGCAAGCCAGCGGCCAAGTTAACGCGTATATTTTCCGCCAAACAGCTAAATCAAACGCCAAACGCAGGCGCGCGAGCGGCAAAGCCAAAAGATAATTAATGATTAATTGGATGAATCCGCCGGCAACGGTCGCGGCTACCATTCCGAGCAAGCCAAAATTGTAAGTTGCAACCATAATTACCAAAGCGACTAAAACAATCCGTCCGCCCACTTCCGCGAGCGAAGCGCGCGCCATTAATAGTTTGGTCTGGTATAGCCCGATAAAAATTTGGCAAAGGGCGGAAAAGAAAAACGATAAAGAGGCGATCGCGACGCCAAGTTTTACCGCCGGCGGATAATTAAACGCTAAAACGGATAGCGGCGCAATGCCTAAAAAAATCAGCGCCGTCACTAAGCGAAAAGTGAAAAGGTTATTTAATAATTTTTGTTCATCGTTATCGGTCTTGGCTAACCCCGTTAAATTGCCAGCAGCGTTATTTAACGGGGCAAGCAGTTGCGCCGTCACCAAAGTTAAGCCGAAGTCAGCCAGAATACCAAAAAATTGCGCGTAGGCGATGATAGTCGTATAGTGTCCAAACCCAGCCGCCCCTAAATAGCGGGTCATAACCGCGACCGCGGCGACGCCTAAAACGGTGGCGATGATTTTGGTGATAAAACTGACGGCGGTATTGTAAGCGATTTTGCGAAACATAAATGTTATGCCAATCGACGAATTGCGAATAAATACATTGGCAGTATTAGCGATTAGCTAGATTAGCGTTTATTAGTAGATTAGCATCATAGTGGCTATTGTCAAATATTTATGGTATAATATTGTTAGCTTTTCCACATGGGCAAATTTTAATAATTAACTTAAACTTTAACATTATGTTTAAGAAAAAATTAGTTTCATTTTTAACGTCAGGAGCGCTTTTGCTCTCTTTAGGCGCGTTTGCTTTCGTCGGCAATGTTTCTGCTACCGCCGGAACCGGAATAGGAAATACTATTCGCAGCGGAATAAACGGAAGTGGCGGTTTAAACGACGTGGCTAATGATGTATATGGTACAGCTGTTAGCGACCGAACATTAGAAGGTACGGTCGTATCGGTAATTAACGGTATTTTAGGCCTGTTGGGCATTATTTTTTTGGTATTAGTTTTGTACGCCGGATTTTTATGGATGACGGCGGCGGGCAACGAAGATCAGGTAACCAAAGCCAAAAGCATACTGACCACGTCAATTATCGGTATCGTTATTATCGTGGCCGCTTACGCTATCGTTAAATTTGTCTTAGATGCCATTTTTAAAATCAACTAATGCCTAGAAATATTCAAAGGTAAAAAAGTTAAAAAAATAAATCTAAACACCTTCACCCCAGAGTATTCCCCCACACCAAAATTTGGTGTGGGGGTATTCTGGAAAGCGTCTGGATAAACAATCCCGCAATACTGCGGGGTTGTTTTATTATATTAACAATTTTAGGTAAAAATGATAAGGTGACAGTAAACACTTAACACGCCTGCCTGCCGACAGGCAGGTAACACAAAAACATGATAGCGCTTATTATAATTTTTGTCGTTTTCTTTGCGCTGCTGGCTTGGCGGCGGCTGGATTTAGCGGCTGCTTTGATAATCGCGGCTTTGCCGGCGTACCAAATCAGATTTAATTTGGGATTTTTGCCGATGACATTGTTAGAAGCGATGATTTTAGTTTT
>MFFV01000027.1:0-15363 GCA_001777995.1 Candidatus Falkowbacteria bacterium RIFCSPLOWO2_02_FULL_45_15
GGTGTTTGGATTTATTTTTTTGTAATGAGATGCGAGGTTGAAATAAAAAGAGCTAACTTATTTTTTATCATACTACGAAATTAATTTTTGGTACATCCCCATGCCCTTACGGACGTGGGGAACGGCTACTTGCCTAAACTATAAAAATTTACTATAATCTAAGCTATCAATCAACTTTATGAGCTACCAATCGCTTTACATTAAAAAATACATTCTTCTGCTGGGCGATGTCATCACTTTATACTTATCGCTATATTTAACCCTGCTTGGCCGCTACGGTTATCTGGACATGGGGCGGTCCTGGTCGCAGCATTTATGGCCGTTTACCGCGCTCTTTTTATTGTGGCTGATTATTTGGTACATCAGCAATCTTTACGACCTAACCTTGGCGGTAAATAATTTTAAGTTCTACTCCCGCACCACGAAAGCGTTGTTTTTCAGCTTTCTTTTGGGAGCCGCCTTTTTTTACTTAATGCCGCAGTTGGGAATCGCCCCCAAGCGCAATTTATTGATTGATATCGTCATTACGGCCGTCTTATTTTTAAGCTGGCGGCAATTGTATAATCTAATATTAAAATCTTATTTACCGAAAAATAACATCGCCA
Organism: Candidatus Falkowbacteria bacterium RIFCSPLOWO2_02_FULL_45_15; assembly: GCA_001777995.1. GTDB lineage: Bacteria > Patescibacteriota > Patescibacteriia > Patescibacteriales > XYC2-FULL-47-12 > 2-12-FULL-45-10. The sequence goes on from MFFV01000027.1 coordinate 606, forward strand.
TCATCGGGCTTAACCGGCAGGTAAAAGAGCTGATTAAATATTTCAACGACCACCCGCACTTGGGTTTTAACATCGCTTTTATCTTCTACGATGAAGACATTTACGAAGAGGGTCTTTATAACGTCCCGCTTTTAAAAAATACGGCGCAAATAAAAGAGCGGCTGATTAAGGAAGGGGCGAGCACGGTGGTTTTGGTGGATGACATGAGGAAAGCGGACGCGTTGCGCTCCCACCTCTTTAATTGCCTGCATTTAGGAATTGACTTCATCAACCTCCCCCATTTTTACGAAAAAATCAGCGGCAAGGTGCCGCTGGAATCTTTAAGCCAAACCTGGTTTTTAGAAAATTTGCACGAAGGCGGGAAGCTTTGGTTTGACAAATTAAAAAGGTTAATTGACGTTATTTTGGCTGCGTTAGTATTTATTATTAGTTTGCCTTTTTGGCTGCCGGTGGCGCTCGTGATTAGCTGGGAAAGCTACGGTCCGATATTTTATCGGCAACAGCGAGTCGGCAAAAATAATAAATTAATTTACCTAAAAAAATTCCGCACCATGGCGGAGGAAGGCAACACCCGCCGGCCGACCGTTCCTAACGACCCGCGCATTACCAGTTTTGGCAAACTGTTGCGTAAAACGCGCTTAGACGAACTGCCGCAGGTATTAAACATCATCAAAGGCGAGATGTCCATTATCGGCCCGCGCCCGGAGCGGCCGGAAATCGCGCAGCAGCTGCAGCGCGAAATTCCTTTTTACAATGAACGCACCCTGTTACTGCCGGGCGTTACCGGCTGGGACCAAGTCTGCGGCGAGTACCATTCTCCGAGTAAAGAAGATACTTTAAAGAAATTGCAATATGACCTCTACTATATAAAAAACAGGTCGCTTTTTTTGGACCTGTTGATTCTTCTCAAAACCATCCGCACCGTGCTGGTAAGAAAAGGAGTGTAAATAATTATTTCAGATTTAAAATCATTCTAAAGCCAATACTACTCGGCTACTAACCAGCCGTGATTATTTAAATACTCAATCACCTGCTCAACACACTGATCAACTGTTTTCTGATCAGTTTTTAATTCAAGGTCGGCATCGTCAGGTATTTCGTACGGATTAGCGGCGCTGACGCCAATAAGATTATTGATTTCTCCGGCCGAAGCTTGCTTATACAAACCTTTAGTATCTCGGGCAACGCATGTTTCTAAAGAAGCGTTACTAAATACTTCAATAAAATTATTGCCGACAGTCTCTCTAGCCATAACCCTGTCTTCTTGGTAAGGCGAAATTATCGGCACTAATACAAAATCAAAGACAGCGGCCTTTTCTTTCGCTAACTCCGCCACCAAACGATTGTTCTGCTTGATGTCATCGCGGGAAAACCCTAAATGCCGGTGTAAATTAGCGCGCACATCATCGCCGTCAATTATGGCAACGGTTTTATTGGCTGACGCTAATTGCCGTTTCAAAGCTAAAGCAACGGTAGTTTTGCCGGAACCACTTAAGCCAGTGAACCAAATCACTGCGCCCTGCTTATCTTTTTTATCTTCTTTATCTCCCACAAAAACTTCCTCGCCCCGCTCAATTGCTTCAATAATAATATTAGATATCTCCGGACGCATAAACCAAGCCGGGGGCGTCTGTTTTTGCTTTAACATATTTCTTGCTTCCGTGCCGCTGATGTCTAGTTTTTCTTCCGCTTGATGTTCGGTGTCATCAAGTTCATGAATATGTTTTTGATATTTGCGGGAATAAAAAATCTTGCCAAATTTTATCGGCTTAATCTCTAAATCGGGAAATTTCTCAAAAATTTCGTGCGCCGCCCAAGGGCCGTAAAAATCTCCCACTCCGGTATGGTCCCGCCCGACGATAAAGTGGCTGCAGCCAAAGTTCTGCCGGCAAATGGCGGTAAAAATCGCTTCCCGCGGGCCGGCATAACGGGAAAAGGTGGCAAAAGTCGCAAATACTACCCTATGTTTAGGATAAAAACTGTCAATCATTTTTTCATAACTTTTTATAATATAGGGCGTGTGGAAATCCCCCGCCTTTTTTTGACCAATTACGGGGTGCACAAACAAACCATCGCTACCCCCTTGTTCCAACGCTTTCAGCTGGATAAATTCGTGGCTGCGATGAATGACGTTTCTGGTATGAAAGCCCACTACTTTATTCCAGCCCCGCTCCGCAAATAACTTTCTTACCTGCCGAGGAGTTAATTCGTATTCTTTATAGGGGGAGCTTCTCCTCTTTATTAAATTTATTCTTCCTCCCAGCAACACTTCCTGCCAAGAATTAACCCAACGAACCCCGGGGTGTTTAAGGTCGTTAGTGCCGTACATATTTTGGTTAAATTCGGTTTTGTCTATCTGATACTTATCTTCTACTAAAAGCGTAGCCATTATTTCCCCTTGTTCGTTTATCAGCGCCGCTTCTTCCCCCAGTTTGATTCTATCGGCCTGTTCCGGGCTGACGTCTAATACTACTGGTACAGTCCAAACAATGCCGCTCGTAAGGCACATCTTATCTAACACGCTCTGCAAATCATCTCTCTTCATAAACCCTTCCAGCGGGCTAAAGGCGCCGATAGCGATTTGCTCGGCATCCATCTGTAAATTTTGATTAAGCGCGATCTTTTCCAAAGAATTCAAATAGGTAGCGTTAGGAACTTCTTTGGCCATGCCGTCAACTAATTTTCCGCCGTGCGGCGCAATTAAAGAAGACACTAAACTTGCGGCTGACAAATAATTCATCCGCTCTAATTTCTGCGCCACTTTTTCCCGCGCCTGATTTATTTCTCCAAAATTATCAATTACTGCCGCCTCTTTGATTAAATTATTCAGCATATTGATGCTTTCCAGCGGGTATTGGCCGATGGCTGTTTCCGCTGACAGGGTCAACCCAGCCGCCCCGTCTAAAATTGTGTTCACCACATCGTTGACTTCCGCTCGGTTAGGCCGTGGCTTAGTAACCATTGTTTCCAGCAAATTAGTGGCGACGAATACTTCTTTGCCTAAATTACGGGCGCGGTTAATGATTGTTTTTTGCGCTAACGGTATTTTTTCTATCGGTATTTCTTTGCTTAAATCGCCGCGGTCTAACAATAAATAATCTGATTTTAAAATAATCTCGTCAAGATTGTGAAGAGCGTCAACGCATTCTATTTTGGAAATTATTTTCATGTTTCCTTGGGTGATTGCTTTGATGTAATCAACCGCCTCGCCCGAGCGCACGAAAGAAACAGCCAGATATCCAATCCCTGCCTGCAATCCCAAGTCAATAGACTTCAAGTCTTTGGCTGACAGCGGGGCGATGTTTAATTTTTTCCTGGAGCCGGAATCAATCACGACCGCTTTGTTCTGGCCTAACGCGCCGCTAGTAACGGAGCGGGCGGTAATATAGCCTTGGGCGATAGTTGAGGCGTCGCAGACTCGTAAAACAAGGGCGTTAAAATCAATATGAATCAAATCGCCCTTTTCTAACTGTTCAATAACGCCAGCGGGCCTTAAACAAATTTCCCGCGAACTGCCAATTATTGGGCGAGCGTAGATTTTGACCGCCGCGTTTTCATCAATACTGACGGCGGCGGAACTTAATTCTCCGGTTCTCACTTGCGACCCTTCGGTGTCAATAATAAAAGGAATGCCTATTTTTTTAGCTAGCGCGATAAAGTAGCGCAAATCATCCAAACTGGAATGCGACATATTAATGCGCGCAAAATCCACTCCCCTCTCTTTAATTTTGCGCAAATATTCTTCGGTATGGGTGGCAGGACCTAGCGTTACGATTATTTTAATTTTGTTCCGTACAGCGCTTGACATAATTTAAATTGTATGATTTACTTTAGCTAACAAAATTGTTCTGTAACAATTGAATAAAATCCGATTGAACTGGAGGTACTGAAAAGATGAAAATATTCTCTGACGCAGTTGACATTGATGGCCTGGCAAGTTGCTCTCTGTTACTCTTAAAGCATCAAGAGCAATGCCCTACGTTTCAGCTTTTGAATAAGGGAGAAAGGCATATATGCTATGGCGATGATAATTCGGTATCATTCGCTAATGATGACATTATTGTCGCTGACTTGTCAATGCTTCCCGACCCCTTTGAAAATCCTGTGGTTGGTGAATTATTTGCTACGACAATCCAAGTAGCAAAGTCTTTCACCATTTTTGATCATCATGCCACAACCAAAAAATATGAGGAGCAAATCAAAGGGCTTGGGATAAAGCTCTTTTGGGGTGCAAAACTCTGTACCGCGAAGTTAATTTGTAATGAATTGTTTCCTAACGATCCTTACGCGCGATGGCTGTCCACTATAGCCCAAGGCAATGATTTTCCACAGGATCTAAGCGCCACCCCTGACATTCTGAAGTTAGGGAATGATTTGCAAAAAATTATCACTCTCTATAACTCAAACAATGGAGATGGGGATGGTTTCTGTCCCCTGCGTGATCTTGTGCTCACGCTAAGAGAGAGTGGTTGGTGCCCTAACTGGTACAAGGGCGATTATACCCTAAACCAAGGCATGGCTCACGATTTGCACTGCTATGAAAACTTGGTTTCCGCAGAAAAATACAAAGCGGTTGCTAACCAAGAATTGTTTCAAATCGGTCAATTTACATTCGTGATTGCCAACGCTCACCCGCTACTCATGGATAAACAAGTTGTTCGGGCACTGCGCGATCGGTATATTGAAAATATTATTATTGACGCATACATCTTAATCTCTTCGGAAGAGGTTAAAATTTGCATCACTCAAAACAGCGCCTTTGATGGAAAAAATTTTTCCAAAGGACGGTTTCCTGCATTTAGGGGTGGTGGTCGCTTGGATGATGTCTGCGGCATTACCCTCAAAACACTAATTACTAAAGATACTCTCATAAAGTATCTCACTGAATTTATTGGCTAAAAAGACCTTTCAAAATTTTTGCTATCGCATTTTACTCCAAAGTCCCATTATTTCTTGGGACTTTTTTCTTGTCTGAATTGAGCTGTTTTAACTTTAACTAAAAAATAATCTTTCGGCTTTTGCTAATTCTTCCCCGCTAAATTCTTTTTTATACTCCCCATAAACTCCCTTGCGCATATAAAAATACTTTTTTAATTCCAGTCTAAACAAAAATTTGCGTTTTTTTACCTTAAAGGACTGGTTATGCACGGCTTTGGCAATCCGGTCGCGATCCGGCTCAATCCCCAAATGCCTGATCATTTTTTCCAGTTCTGCCACCGGCCGGTCAATCAAATCCTCGTACCGCACGATGTGAAAGCCGGCGGCGCGAAAATCTTGATAATACTTTTTATACGGCGTCCAATAGGTGGGCTTTAAAAATCCGCCCTTGCCTTCCGCCAGACAGTCCAGCATTTCATTAATTGACGGCTTGACGGTATAAAGATGATGGCCGGACACGGCTATGTCTCTGGGGTCCCTTTGAATAACAACTGTCTTTTTAGGGTCGTGCTCCGGAGCCGGCGAATGGCTTTTCCATATTTCATGCTCGGATTTACGATTCAAACCCTCAATGGCCGTTTCGTTTGCCCGGCTCATTTTTTCGGCTTTGTACCCCTTAATGGGGCAGTCAATCGCTTCTCCCAGCAGTCGGGCAAGCCAGGTACTTCCGCTCTTGACATAGCCAGCAACGGTAATTATCATATTTTTAAATTTACCCCGTTAAATATCCCGAGAACTCAGGATTTCACGGGGTTTACTTAATTAAGTTATTTTTTATATCCATTTTTAAAAAATTTAATGTCTCTCCTTCGCCCTCAACTCTAACAAAATCGCGGCTAAAGTACTGCTTGGCCCTCCCGGAAAAAAACGGCCCAAAAACCAAACAAAACCAGCGTAAATAAAACTCAGTAAAATAACCCAGGCGGAAATTAAATAGTTGTCATTAAAACTATGAATAAACGGACGCAAACCTACTGCCAACAGCACTACGGGCGCGAGCGAAAAACTAATGTGCAATATGCTTGGCATAATGTTGCCCCAGTTAAGCTTCAGCACACCTCTTGCCTGCCAAACTGAATACAATAATACTATTAATGCTATCAAACTAAAAGCCCAGGCAGCCCCGTCAGTGCCCCAAAATTTTATCCCCCAATAAAATAGAGGGATGGAAAATATTAATCTAATTATGTTAATTTTAAAATTAATTTCCGGCCGGCCCATACTATTAAATATTGGGTAAACCGGGCTAGCTAAAGCTTTAAAAATATTAGCCACCGCCAGAATCTTTAAAGGCACCACGAGCCCCAGCCAGTTAGGCCCTAACAGAACTGAAATGATGGCTCCGCCCTCTACGAGCAGTAAAAAACAAAACGGCAGGGTTACAATTAAAACCAAATCTAAACTTTTAATAAATCCGTCCTGGATTTTTTTTAATTCAGTTTGAATGTTGACATAAGCATAAAAGCTTACTTTGCGGATAATAGACAGCAGCGAGGAGGTGGTCATAAAAGAAAGGTCGCGCGCTTTTGAATAAAACCCTAACCGCTCCACCCCTAATAATTTGCCGACAAAAATCTGGTCCAGCAGTCCAATAAAATAATCCAGGATATTTTGGCCCATTATCCATTTGCTGTAATTAACTAACGGCAGCAAAGGTTTAAAATTAAAGGAAAAACGGGGCGGGCTGGGATACAATATGTAAGAAATTAAAGAAGATATTAATAAGCGGCTGATATGCCCCAAGAATAATGCCCAAAATGATGCGCTGATGAAAAGAGCCCAAGCGATAGCTATAATTGTGTAGGCAATCTGTCCCGATAAGTCGCGCCAAAAAATTTTTTTAAAATTCAGCTCGGTAAAAAAATATATCAGGCGCGTATTGCCTAATTTAGGCAGTATCACTAACAGACTGCTTAAGCGGATAACATCAATTGCTTCGGGCATATCAAAAAAATCGCTTAAAGGGCCGGCGGCCCAAAAAATAATTAAACCCAGTAGGAACGACCTAAAAACATTCGCCGTCCAGATGGCGTCTAAATATGGTTCCATATCAGTCCGTTTTTGGACCAAAGCCGTTTCTAATCCTGGGCTCGTAAATTTGTCAATCGTAGCCGTTATAATCAAGGCGATGGCTATGACGCCGTAATCCGCCGGCGTCAATAAACGCGCTAAAGTAAAAAAAGTACCAACGCTTAAAATTTTTTGCGTCACCATACTTAAAGTCATCCATTTGCCGCTGTGGATTGATTTAGATAAAGTTCCGGCTGACTGGTCTACTTTTATCATCTTTAAAATATTACTCTTTATAAATTTTAATTATATATCTATTATTTTTGTATTTGAAAAAAGCTGGGTATTTTTCATTATCAACCACACGCAATAAATTAAACTGCTGTTTTATGGCTTTATTAATGTCCAGCTCGCTATCTTCAGGATGACGCCAAGGGTAAACGCTTGAATGCCCCGTTTGCTTAATCGGCTTTAAATTTTTTATATTTTTTAAAAATTTAATTATCATTTTGTCCACACAGGCACCCAACTTATCCTGCCATTCAATGATTAATTCAGTACCGTCAAGTTTAAAACTATCTTTTAAATAATAATCGCCGGCATCAATTTTATCAGCCATTTCAAATAAAGTTACTGGAATTTTGACTTTACCATCTAAAATCTGCCAGGTGGCCGGCGACATGCCTTTGCCCTTCGGCAGATCGCTCGCGTGCGCAACAATGTTATATTTGCTCTTTTGCCTGTTTTGTTTAGTAACGTAACCTTCATGGCCGAGATAAAAAGTTACATCAGAATTTGGCGGAACCTGTTTTTGGTTTTGATAAAGTTTACAGCCGTGCCCCAGACTCTTTATCTTTTTCATAATCTCCGCCACCCGCCCGTAATACCAATTATTTTTATTATCCATTACGATATTAATTTTCATAGTTTTATCTTTTAATTAGTTTCCAATTCAGTGGCGTGCCACTAGAAATATCGCTCGCCGCGATTTTGCCGATAATTTGCTCGTAATATTTTGGCGCCAAACCATACCCCGGGCGGATGGAGCGTACATTTTGAACGGTGAAATTTTCGCCGCGCTTGATGCCTTGGACGACAAATAGCGAGCGCCGAAATACGATATTGGCCGCTTCTTTCTTGCCCACTTGGTAAGTCGGCTTTCCTAACGCCTTGGCCGCGTCTCTCACTGATAGCACCATCTGTTTAAATTCAGCCGGTTCCAGGGAAAAATCCGCGTCCGGACCTCCTTCAGCCCGCTTTAAAGTAAAATGTTTTTCAATAATTCCAGCACCAAGGGCAACGGCGGCAATCGGCATGGTGATGCCTAAGGTATGGTCGGAAAGTCCAGCCACCACCTTAAATTTTTTGGCGATATCAGGAATGGTCGCTAAATTCATTTGTTCCGGCGCGGCCGGATAAGAACTTACGCAATGCAAAACCGCGACCGCTGGCGCGCCGTTCGCCTTTAACGTCTTAATTGCCAATTTAATATCGTCAAGCGACGCTAAGCCGCGCGATATTATGACCGGCTTTTTGGTCCGACCAATTCTCTTAAGCAAGGCGATGTCGCCAATTTCAAAAGAGGCGACTTTATATAAAGCTACGTTCATTTTCTCCAAAAAATCAACTGCGGTTGAATCAAAGGGTGTGGAAAAAACCACCATGCCTTTTTGCTCGGCGTATTTTTTGAGCTTTGGCTGCCAATCCCATGGCGTATACGCCTTTTTATATAAACTGTACAAGGATTGCCCTTTCCAGGCGTCATTAACTTTAACTTGAAACCATTTTTTATTGGAATTGATAGTTAAAGTGTCGGCCGTATAAGTTTGCAACTTAACGGCGTCTGCGCCGGCACTAGCGGCGGCGTCAATAATTTTTCTGGCGCGCGCAAACGACTGATTATGGTTGCCGGACATTTCGGCAACGATAAATACTGGCTGACCAGGACCTATTTTTCTTTTTCCTTTGGGAGTTTTGATTTCAATGTACTGCATAAATTATTTTAATTTATAAGTGCCGTCTTTAATTTGTTTTATGCCCTGCTCTTCCAAAGCTATTCTTTTTTTCATGGTTTCGCTTTGGTAGGCATTGTCAATGTAGGCTTGCCATTTATTCGCATCGTGTTCAATTAAGACTTCTTCGGCTGAAATTAATTCTAGTGTTTCTTTTTTAAATATACCGTCTAATTCTTTATCAACTTCAATCATCGCCTGGACGCGCGGCAGGTGGCTGCGGTTGGATAAAATATATACTTTATCTAAACTATCTTTTTTAACAATTTTTTTTAACTGCCGCAACTGCTGCCAAGTATTACCTGATGCTTCTTCTTTTAAGATTATTTTTCCCGGAACCCCGAGCTCCATAAGTTCCCTCTTGATCACTTCCGCTATGGTCGGCGCATCCGGCATATCGCCGTATTGCCCTTTGCCGCCAGAAGCAATTAACATCAGATCGCGGCTCTTTTTATATAGAACATAAGCCGCATCCACTCTTAATCTATCGCCGCTAGCGCCAAAGTTATCTCTTTCGTCAAAATTAGTAGTTCGCCATTGACCATTCTTTTTTACCAAGCCGCCGCCTAAAATAAATATCGCCTGTTTATTTCCCATAAAAATTATTTCTTACTAAAATGCTGTTGCCTTAATTTCTGCCACTCGGGCTTTAAAATCGACCAGCGCCAAACATCATAAAATTTATTTTTCTCCAAAAATGCCTGGCGCGCATACCCTTCAAAGGTCCAGCCCAGCTTTTTAATCAGGCGATTAAAAGCAGGGTTAGATGAGTTGGCTTCTAAACGATATAGATCTAATTGTTTAAAAGAAAAATCGGCTGCTAAAGCTATTGCCTCTTGAGCGTAGCCCTTGCCCCACTCATCACTATCCCCAATCATAATAGTCAGTTCTCCATACTTACTGGGTTTATCAAGAAAAATAATAAAAATATTGCCGATGTGTTTATTTTCTTTAGTAATAATTATTGCCAAATGCTTATCTTCGGACTTTGAAAAATTAATCAAAAAGCTTTTTAAATCTTTCATGGTCATGCGCCTGTCTCTTCTCCTGGTGTATCTTTGAATACATTGGTCATTCATCCAATGCAAATATTGGTTGCTGGCGTCAGCTGGTGACAATGCGCGCAATGACAGGCGAGGGCCGCTAATGATAAATTTATTTTTTACTTTAGTCATGGATTTCGCGTTTTATTATGCTATTTATTAACGGCTATTTTATTTGCTTTAGCCAAATCTTTAGGGTCGTCAATATCTATATTTTCCCCTTCGGCCATAGTTAAAAATTCAACGTTATTTTCGTCAACTAACTTATTCATATTCATTAAAACCTCGTAACGGGAAAAATAAACAGCCCCGTCTTCCCTGAATAAGGGATTATAATACTGCCGATTGACTCTTTGTTCCGGATGTAATGGTTTATATTTACGATCATCTTCAAATAACTTCCAAAAACGTCCCCAATCTTTAACTACGCTGATAACACTATTGCACTTTTGCCGTTCAAACAGGTCTAGGGCTTCTTCTACTCTTTCTTTTTTTAAAAACGGCGTCGTCGGATACAACAACAAAACAACGTCTGCTTTATAATTTTCTGCTTCGGCTAAATATTTTAGGCAATGCCGTAAAACCGGCAAAGTAGGAGTTTCATCGTCCGCTAATTCAGCCGGCCGTTTAAACAGGGCTTCGGCGCCGTGCTGCCGCGCAATTTCCATAATTTCGTCATCGTCAGTGGTAATAATTACCCGGTCAACCCTGTCTACCGACTTTGCCAAGTCAACCGGCCAGGCAACCAGCGGCTTGCCGCCCACAGGCAGGACGTTTTTGCGCGGGATTGACTTTGAGCCGCCGCGCGCAATGATAATGGCCACGACTTTTTCACCGGTTTTTAACATACTATTTTTTTACACTATCAATAAACTTCATAACGTTATCGGCGGCGCCGGGGATGATAATGTCTTTACTGCTCTGGCGGTTGATATGCCAGCTAGGCCCCGCTGATTCATTTAAATAATTTTCCAGACAAATTTTTAGCTCTTCTTTATTGGCAACTAACTTGCTTATGCCGAGTCGGTTGCTTATTAACGCGTCTCTGCCTTCTAAATTCGGCTGGTAGCTGATTACTTTTTTGCCGGCTAAAGCCGCTTGAAATAATACTACTGAGCTAATGCCGATAACCAATCCCGAGCGGGAAAGCGATTCAGCTACATCAGACACGCTGTCGTAAACAACAGCGCGTTTACTTTTAGACATAATCACGTCATACTTTCCCTTGACATCGCGCGGGTGCAGTCTGATAACCAAGTTCGCGCTGCTCTTTATTGAATTTAGCGTTTGCATAACATCCTTTAAAACAACATATTCATCGTGCGAACTTTGTGCGTCAGTGTAGTTCTTACATTCCTTCAGGGGCTGTGATATAAATAAAATTCTATCTTTATCTTCCCGGCTATTATCGATATTATCCAAAAAATGGTCAAAGCGCGGATTGCCGGTGATAATAATTTTTTTTTCCGGAAAATTTTCGGACACCATTTCTTTTTTTGTTAATTCATCCATGACACAGATATAGTCTGGCAAAAACTTAAAATCCTTGGTCTCGACGCTGAATCTCTGCCAGTAGTTGGACCAAAAATCTAAAATATATACGGAAATAATTTTATATTCTTGGCAATACTGAAGTAATTTTTTATCCACTGTAAATCCTAAACTGGTACCGGCTAAAAAAATGTCAAAATTATTATCACTGACAATACTTTTTAATTTAACATCGTTTAACCTCTCCGCGTCTAAAAAATTAACGCCGCCTTTAGCAAAAACGCCCTTAGCTTTACCCTCTAAAATTATTGTCAACTCTTCACCTTTGTCAACTAACTTCTTAACAACCGGTAAAAGTGAGTCAGCCCCGCCGGGATTATTGGCGCTTACTAAAATTTTCATTTTAACTCCTTTTTGTTATTGATAATTTTATTTATTGCTTTAATAAATAAATCTACTTCTTTTTTAGTGTATGGGTACTGGCAAATCGTTGTAAAAGTCAACTCTTTTTCGTACATTCTTTCCGCTACTGGGCAAATGCCCTTTTGATAGCTTGAGCTGCCTTTATAGTGCTTGCCGGCAAAAGGAAAATGAGTGTCATTAAAAACTTTTTTCTGCTGATAAATAGGCAGTAGATAAATGGGTTCTACATATCCTTTGGACATAGGGAATCCTTCAGCCAGCATCGCCTCTACTAACTTATCGCGGCTAACGGCTAAAACCCGTTCTTTGATTTTAATAGGATAAACATAAAAAACATGCTCGTCTTTTATATTAACAGTCGAGCATTCGATTCCGGCAATTTTTTTCAATTTGGAAGTTAAATAGTTTGCTAGTTTAATTCTTTGGCTGTTTAACTTATTAAGCTTAATTAACTGTTCATACGCAATGGCCGCTTGTATTTCAGTCAAGCGATAATTGTTTCCTAAAATAGTCTTGTCTTTTAAGTTTTTTATTTGGCCCACGACAGCTTCGCCGTGATTGCGAGCCAGCTGCGCTCGTAAAGCATAACTTTCATTATTAGTTACTAAAACGCCGCCTTCGCCGGCTTGAATAACTTTGTGTGCATTAAAGCTAAAAACTCCGATATCACCGATGGTGCCGGTAAATTTTCCTCTGTATTTAGCGCCTGGAGACTGGGCATTATCTTCAATAATTTTTAAATTATATTCTCTGGCTATTTTTTTTATTTTTCTAAAATCAGCCGGCCCGCCGAAAAGATTCACTACCATAATGGCTTTCGTTCGTCTGGTTATTTTCCGGCGGATCAATTCAGGATCTAAACAAAAGGTATTTTCACTAATGTCGACAAAAACAGGGATTGCGCCGTTCATCAAAATACAGCTGGCAGTAGCCGGCATAGTATAGGGAGGAACGATAACTTCATCGCCCGGGCCGATTTTACAAGCGATAATAGCGCCGTGCAGGGCGGTCGTAGCGGAATTAAAAGAAACAGCGTATTTAACTTTAAATTTTTTACAAAAAAAATTTTCCAAGCGTTTTACTTCAACTCCGCCTAAAAAATGCTCGTTATAACCAGCGACAAAGCCGGACAGTCGTCCCGACTTTAGCACTCGCAACACCGCCTTCTGCTCCCTGTTATCCATCGGCGATGGCGGAAAAAAATCTAATGGCTTTTTTAAAACTGGCTTGCCGCCGTTAATGGCTAATATTCTTGACATACTAAAGTGATATGGCTTTTTTAAATTTAAACGACTTGATTACTGCATCCGCCACCCTTAAGGTCTGTAGGGCTTCTTGTCCGCCGCAAGCAATTTTTTTGTTTGCGGTAATAAAGTTATATAAATTGTTATAAACATCAAGCAGGCTGGTGCCGATTTGGATGTTAAAATCCTTTGACTTATCTTTAATTATTCTCAATCTTTTTTTGTCAAACTTCATCTCAATTGATAAAATAAGACTTTTCCCGGCAAAAGACCTGAAGCTCGGCGTTACATCCTTAAACTCAAGCGTAAAATTAACATTCGGGTCTTGTCCCCCAGAAATTTTGGCAGTTGCTTCTGCTTTTTTGACGGGACCGAAAATTTTCTCCAAAAGGTTAATTACATGGGTGGCGCTATTATAAATACCTTTAGAGTATTGAATCTTAATAGCTTGTATTTTCCCGAATTCTTCATTTTTGATTAAATTAATTAATTTTTTGTATCTTTTATCATACACTCTAAAATAATTAAAGGCTAATTTTATCCTTTTCTTTTTTGCCAATTTAATCAGCGACTGAGCATCCATTAAAGAATAATCAATAGGTTTTTCGCATAAAATATTTTTTACTCCCAGTTTGATTATATCCTTACAAGCTCTTACGTGAGTTCCGGTAGGAGTAGCGACGACGGCTAAATCGGGCTTTTGCATTTTAATCATTTCTCGGTAGTCTGCGTACAAAGCTACGGGCTTATTTAATTTACTGGCAAAAACTTTTTGAGCTTTAACGCTTAGGTCGCTTCCGCCCACCAAAATAAATCTTTTATCTTTTTTAATTGCGCTTAAATGGGTTGGATATTTAATTCTTTTTACCACACCGGCATTATCTTCATAGCCATGCGCGATCTTGCCTAAACCTATAATCACCGTTCTGATTTTTTTCATAATACGAGGCTTTTAATTGGTGACCAATCTGACCGGCACTCCGGACCGATCCAATGCTTCTTTAACTCGATTAGGAGTTTCACCGGTAAAATGGAAAAGGCTGGCCAAAGAAACGGCGTCAGCTTTTCCCTTCTGAACAGCGTCAACAACATGTTGGATGGTTCCGGCTCCACCGCAGGCAATAACCGGCAGAGATACTGCCTGAACAACTTTTTTAATTAGTTCTAAATCGTATCCCCGCATTGTTCCGTCTTTATCAATTGAGTTTAAAAATATCTCGCCCGCTCCTAATGCTTCAATTTGGCGCGCCCAATCAACAACTTTTAGCCCGGTATTTTTTTCTGCCCGGTTATAAAATACAAAATGTTCATTATGGTCATACTTAACATCAATTGCTATTACTACGCTTTGGCTACCGTATTTGCCTGCTATTTTAGTAATAAACGCCGGATTATTAATCGCCTCGCTGTTAATAATAATTTTATCAGCGCCAATCCTCATTAATCGGTCAACATGCTCCATGGTATGAATTCCCCCTCCTACTGCTAGGGGCATAAAACACTCATTAAAAATGTCGGCAATTAAATGAAAAACTGGATCTCTTTTTTCCTGGCTGGCCGTAATGTCAATAAAAATAAGTTCGTCAACGTTGCGGCT
>MFFV01000027.1:15376-26408 GCA_001777995.1 Candidatus Falkowbacteria bacterium RIFCSPLOWO2_02_FULL_45_15
GCGAACTGTATTGGGTTGCCTAACGTTCTCTCCCGGCCGAACTGAATCGTTTTAACCAAACAAAAACCGTTAAAAAGCAGGCAAGGAATAATGCGTGTCTTAAGCATATTATTTCTGTTCTAAAAAATTGCGTAGCACCCGCAGGCCGCCCGCCTGGCTTTTTTCCGGATGAAATTGGGTGGCAAAAATATTTCCCTGGTGCAGCGCCGCCGCGAACGTTTGCCCATATGTACACATTGCCGAAACAACCGCCGCGTCCGCACAATCAATATGGTAGCTATGCACAAAATAGAAATTATCGTCGACGATGTTGCGAAACAAAACATCCTGATGGTTAACAGAAATATTGTTCCAGCCGATATGCGGTAAACGTAAATTCTTATCGCCGCGCAACTTGATGACAGAACCCCGCACCCATCCTAAGCCCTCATACTCGCCAAATTCAGTTCCTGTTTGAGCTAAGAGCTGCATGCCCAAACAAATACCAAAAAAAGGCGTTTTGTCCTCCAAAACTTTTCTACGTAACAGCGGTATCAATCCTTGCTTTCGCAAATTTTCCATGCCGTCGCCAAAAGCGCCCACGCCGGGTAAAACTAAATGCGTCGCCCGCTCAATATCTTTTGGCTCACCGGAAACAACCGCTGGCACCCCAATAGACGCAAAGGCTTTACTCACCGAGGCGATATTCCCCATTTTGTAATCAATAATAACTATCCTCATAATATTTTAATGGACTAAAAATTGCTCTGGCATCACTAAATTATCATCAATATCCCTCTTTAAACTTCCGTCTTTGTTTCTCTCAAAAATAATCGGGTTGGCAAATTTATCTACGATAGATAAAAACTCTTTTTTATCCATTCCCGTATATTCCAAGAACTTTTGCAAAGCTATCGACGGTATCTTGCCGTCGTATTTTCTCACTAAGCGGACACCCTCTTCTCTAGTAATAACTCCATTCCTAATATCGGAACAGGCATGGTCAGTCGCCCGGCCGAATCCATATTTTACCCACTTTAAATAGTCGTGGATAGACATTGAGTAACAATCTAGATTTTCAAAATTAGTATAAGTTGTTTCCATCGGGCCGTCCTCTTTAACGCTAAACCCTAATTTTTGCACTACCGCCAACTGCTCTCTGATTCTCCACTTAAAAAAGTAGCCGAGAAAAAGACCGGTAACTCCTACTCTTTCTAAATCTGCGTCTGTAGGATAGAAATACATCTCCAAGTCTCTTTTAGTTATGCCTTGCATAAGCATATCTTCCACTCGGTTGCCCAATAAGCCGCCAAACTCCTCCAGCCATCTCCGGTTTAAAACTTTTGACTTTTTAGCTTCCTCCGGACCCCCAAATTCCAATTCGGAATTTTCCGCCCAAACGATTAGAGGGATATTAAACTTAACGGCGAAATGAACCGGCACTGTAAAAATGCCCACGTGGTTTGGCCATTCATTGTCTCCTACCCGCTGTAAACTCTCAATGACCATTTTTTTATACACCCGATGGTTCTTTTTAAATAAAATGACGTCCGCTCCCATCTTGCTAAGGTTGTCTAAATTTTTCCGGCCTAACTCCGTGGGTATGGTTGGTTCAAAACAAACGCACAGCGGCTTAAAACCGTAAACGTCTTTCATCACGTGCACCTGATAAGTAGAATCTTTGCCGCCGCTGACCGGGATTAAGCAGTCATAGCCAGCATTACTTTTACTTTTATATTTTTCAATAATTTCTTCAAATTCCTTTTTTCTAACTCCCCAATCAATCCCCTCTCTTTTACTTTCTGCTGAACGGCAGGCATCGCAAACTCCTTGTTCGTCAAAATAAAGATCCGGCTTAGTATTAGGCATTACGCATTTGGCGCAATATTGAAAATTCATAGTGTTTATTATTTAAAAATTTTAAAATCTTTAATTACTTTAGCTATCTGCTTTACGTCAGCTCGCGTTAACTGAACATAGCAGGGAATGGTAATGCAGCTTTTTTGATATTCTTCAGTATTTTTTAATTTTAAACTTTTATAACCATTTTTTTGATAAAAGGGATGGGAGTATACCGCGGGATAATGAAAATTAACGCCAATGCCTTGCTGTTTTAAATATGCCGCCAGCTTATCACGCGCCTGCGGCTCTCTGACGCGAATAACGTACAAATGCCAAGCGGAGTAATTACCAACTATTTCTTTCGACAGAATAATTTCTTTTACACTGCCTAATTCGTCATTATACCAAGCAGCTACTTGGTGTCTTTGGCTGATAAATAAATTTAATCTCTTTAACTGTGAAATCCCCAGCGCCGCCTGAATGTCGGTCAAACGATAATTATAACCCAATGCCGTCATCACATTCTTGCCGTGCGCATCTTTGTGGATGCCATGGTTGCGCAACGACAGCAGCTTCTGGTAGTAATGTTTGCTGTTAGTGAGAATGGCGCCGCCCTCTCCGGTGGTGATTGATTTAACCGGATGAAAGCTGAAAATAGTCAGGTCAGAAAATTTGCAACTGCCAATTTTAGTATTTTTATATTTTGCTCCCAACGCGTGACAAGCGTCTTCAATAACGAGTAGCCTATGCTTTTTTGCGATTTTTTTAATGCGCGCCAACTCGCACGGCTGGCCGGCAAAGTGCACCGGCACAATCGCTTTGGTTCGCTTACTAATCAGCCGTTCAATTTTACTTTCGTCGATGTTATAGGTGTCGTTTCTAATATCACAAAAAATGGGCTTAGCGCCTACCACCAACAACATATTGGCAGTAGCCACAAAAGTATTAGCCGTTGTGATGGCCTCATCGCCGTGCTTTAAACCAGCTGCTAAATAAGCAAGGTGAAGGGCAGAGGTGCCATTAGTGCACGCCACCGCATACTTGGCGCCGCAATATTTTGCTAAAGCCTGTTCAAATTCTAAAACTTTAGGTCCCTGCGTTAGCCAATCTGATTGTAATATTTTATCTACTGCTTTCCTGTCAGCTGCATCTATTATTTGATGACCGTAAGGAATCATAAAAATATAATTTAGGCTTGCAAAAATTTTGATTGCCGCAGCCATTCCCGCAACTGCTCTGGCGTCAGCCACTTTTGATTAGTATCGCTGGCAAAGAAAAAACCTACTGGCAGTTTACTACCAAATTGCCAATATTTTTTAAAAATTTCTATATCTAAAATATTGTATTCTGGCAATACAACAAAGTAGTCGTTGCAAGAAACAGTATGTTTTGCCTCTTCAGTTGTTAGTAGGATTTCGTGCATCTTTTCTCCTGGTCTGGCTCCAATTACTTCTCTTGATGCCTCGGGAGCTACCGTAGTAAATAAATCGACTAATTTCATGCTAGCGGCTTTAGGAATAAATATTTCTCCTCCTTCCATGTTGTCTAAAGCAAACAATACCAAAGCAAAACTTTGTTCTAAAGTTAACCAAAATCTAGTCATTCGTTCATCGGTGATAAAAACCTTCTTTAAATTACCGTCTTTGAGAAGCAAATCAATGACACTGCCACGGCTGCCAAGCACATTGCCATAACGCACGCAACTGAATTTAGTCCGTCCACCAGTATAAGAATTGCCGCTGACAAATAGTTTCTCCGCACAAAGCTTGGTTGAGCCATAAAGGTTAATTGGCTGAACGGCTTTGTCAGTTGAAATTAATAACACTTTCTTTACGTTTTGGTCAATCGCGGCGTTAATTACATTTTGACTGCCTAAAATATTGGTTTTAACTGCTTCAAAAGGATTGTATTCTAAAGTTGGTACTTGCTTTAAAGCAGCAGCATGAATAACAATATCAACACCGCTGAAAGCTCTTTGTAGACGTTGCAGATCCCGAACATCTCCTAGAAAAAATCTTAAACGATGTCGATGGTCATTCATTTCTCTTTGCATTTGTAATTGTTTGAATTCGTCTCGGCTAAAAATAATTATCTTTTTTGTCTCCGAATGTACGAGTAAATATTTAACGAAATTTCTGCCAAAAGATCCAGTACCGCCGGTAATTAAAATGGTTTTGTCTTTTAAAATTTCAATCATATTTTTTATTTTTAATATATTGTGTTTCTATTTTTAATAAATGGTTAAAACATTCGGGAGAGGCGATCGCTTTGATTTCTTTTATTTTTTCCTCTTTTAAATTATTGTATTCCTTATTGGGCAGCTTTTCTGCTTTAATAATTTTACTCATCTCCGGCAACACCTCTCTCTTTAAAAATTTAGATATTTTATCAATTACTTCGTGGGGATTAACCAGAATGTCTTCGTAGCGAACAAATAAAAATTTTTTTTTATTTAGAAGAGATAAACTTTTATAAGTTGACTGATAATCGGCCAATAATCTGGCTATTGCCAAAATAATATTATCTATTAACTGCTTATTATTTTTGCTCCTCTGGTAAACTAAGGTATACCAGGGAATAGAATTATTGCCTTGTCTTAATAAAATAGCCAGCGGCCAAAGAGTTTTTTTAAATTTCTTTTTATAAGATAAATACCAAACATAATGAGAATATACTAAATCTAGCGGGCTTCTTTGGATACTGACGACTTTAATTCGGGGAAAAGTTTTTAAATATATTGAAATGGCGGGCATAATTTCATGCACGATAAAGGGGTTGTAGGGTCTGGCTTGATAAAACTGCCGCAGAATGACTTTTGTGTCTTTGATGGCGCTCCTTTTTAAATATTGTTTATACCGGGGATTGTTGAAAATGGCCGATTTGTCTAACTTCCGATGATTAAAGTTTCTGCCGATTAACATTTTATAGCCATTAATATCAACCTCCGCGCGCAAAAGCTCGCGCGCCGCTTTGTTGGCAATAAGGTTAAACTTTTCTAAGTAAGGAATTTGCTCAAGCAGTTCACAATATTGCGTCGGCTCTATTCCCTTGAAACCATGCAAAATATTAGCTAATAAAAATTTTCCGGCGCGAGAAATACCTTCCACTAAAAGGAGGTCGTTTATCAAGTACGGCCGTTCGCCGACAATAGTTGTTTTTATTTTACTCATATACTACGGTAAAATTTAGGCGATTAATTTCTATTCATTTGCTTATCTACCATCTATTAATTCTATTCACTACTTTATTTTTCAAACTCAAATACGAATGAATAGCTCTTTTTTCCGCCGCCGGAGAAACTAAACGCAAAATTTCTTTGCCTAAAATGCGGTATTGCCCGCCTACCTTATTGGCTTTAAGCAATCCTTTTTTTAAGAGGCGCTTAAGAGTGCTTTTACTGACCTTTAATAACTCCTGCGTTTCGGCGGTAGTATAGACTGCGTTGCGTTGTATTTCTTCGTTCATAATTTTAACTCTTAATCCATGCTATTTCTAGTATATCAAAGGTATCAATGGGTGTCAATAAGTGCCATTGACGTATTTGAGCGCATATATTAACATAAAAACATAGTTACTATTCCGTAAGCAAAAATTATGAAAATTTGCTTTATATTGCAAAGAAGGTTCGCCTATGTAGGCCATAAAATGGCCTTGATTTTCAAAGAAAAATACGGCATCAATGAATTTTGCGGTTATGTTTATACTCGTGCCAGCTTTGAATTCCTAAAAAAACAGACTGACATCAATTATACCTCGCTCCTGCTGGACGAAGAAATCCACAAATCTTATAAAAATGAGCCGCTTGATCTTGATTATATCGCCTGGCTGGAACGAGAGTATGGCCTGCCTAACCTCTGGCCTTACATCGCCGTTGACCGCGTTGTGATGTACAATATGCTGGCGCGCGAGTATCCGTACGATACGCCTCCTTACACGCATGAAGAGATGATGAGGATCCTGCAGGTAAAAGCAAAGGCGATTATTAATTTTTTGGAAACAGCTAGGCCGGATGTTATTTTTTTTACGGTGGTGGGCGGCATCGGCGCTATGCTGCTTTATCATATCGCTAAAAAGAAAAACATTAAAGTCTTTATTATCGCCCTGACCAGAATAAATCGCTTGCACAGCTTATCTATAAGTTATAAAAAACTTAGCTATGCGGAAAACTTATTTAACGATTTGATGCTGGATAACAAAGAAAGTAAAAAAATAAAAGAAGCTGAACAATATCTAAATGAATTCAGGCATAAAGATACCAGCCCTCTATATGCCTCACTACAAAATCAAAACCGGCTGTATCGTCTCCGTCCGTTAAAATGGCTGTCGCCAAAAAATTTATGGGGTTCTTGCCGGTGGTTTACAATACTTTGCTATCGTTATTTTGCCGGCCGGCAGGATGGCTACTGTGACGAAAAACCACTAGGTTACCTCATTGATAGGATAAGACGTAAAACCAGAACATTAATAGGCTTTAAACACCTCTATGATAAAATTGACTTTAACGAAGATTTTGCCTTCTTTGCCTTGCACTATGAACCGGAAATAGCCACCCTGCTCTTCGCCCCTTTTTGGTCAGACCAAATTAATTTAATTAAGCAAGTTGCCAAATCCCTGCCTTTGCATTTTAAATTATACGTCAAAGAGCATCCGGCTATGGTAGGCTACCGGCCACACGCTTACTATCGAGAACTGAAAAAAATACCCAATGTTAAGCTCCTAGACCCTGATGTCAGCTCTTTCCAAACTATCCGCCAAAGCAAATTGATTGCTACCATTACCAGCACGGCCGGCTGGGAGGCGGTGCTGTTAAAAAAGCCGGTTATTACTTTTGGCGACACCTTTTATAATAAACTGTCTACGGTGATAAAATGTGAAAAAATAGACGAGCTCCCAATAATAGTTAAAAAACAATTAGCCAATTTTAAATATAATGAGCAAGAGTTAGTAAATTTTATCGGCGCCATTATGGAAGAATCTGCTGATGTGGGCTTAAATGAAATTTGGGAGGTTGGCGTAGAGCCAGCTGCCGAAAAAGTAAGATTAACAAGGCTGGTTGATTTAATGGCTAAAAAATTAAATCTACCGTTATTAACATAATTACGCTCAATCAATAATAGGCGCAAGGGGGCGAGCGTTTGTAATCTATATGGAAAACACAAACCAAGCTAAGAAAAAAGCGTTCCTTACCGGAATTACCGGCCAAGACGGCTCTTATTTAACTGACTTTTTGTTAGCTAAAAATTATGAAGTCCATGGTTTGGTGCGACATTCCAGTGTTTTTAACCGTCAAAGATTGGAACATATTTACCAGGCAACGCGCCGCTCCGCCCAATCTTTTTTGGAATATGGCACTGATATTGAACAAAAAAGCAATTTGATTCTACATTATGGCGATCTCTCAGACGGCAGCAGTCTGGCCCGCTTGATTGCCAAGATTCAGCCGGATGAGATATACAATTTAGGCGCGCAAAGCCATGTTCAGATTAGTTTCGATATACCGGAATATACCGGTGAGATTACCGGTCTTGGCACTGTCCGCTTATTAGAGGCTATCCGGGAAACCAAAATAAAAACTAAATTTTATCAAGCTTCATCAAGTGAAATGTTTGGCAATGCTGAAGAGACGCCACAAAAAGAAACTACTGCTTTCCGGCCGCGCAGCCCTTATGGTTGCGCCAAGGTATACGCTTACCATACAGCCGTTAATTACCGCGAGGCTTACGGACTCTTTATCTGTAACGGCATTTTATTCAACCATGAGTCCCCGCGCCGAGGGGAAAATTTCGTTACCCGTAAAATCGCTAAGGGCGTAGCTGAAATCGTTGCCGGTAAACGCGACCATATCTATCTGGGAAATTTAGAGGCAAAACGTGATTGGGGCTACGCACCAGAATATGTGGAGGCAATGTGGCTGATGATGCAACAAGAACAAGGCGATGATTATGTTATTGCTACCGGAGAAACACACAGCGTAGGAGAGTTTACTGAAGAAATATTCAGCTTAGCCGGCATTGATAATTGGGAAAAATATATTAAAAAAAATCCGATCTATTATCGCCCCACCGAGATCAACGCCCTGATTGGGGATGCCACCAAAGCAAAAAATAAATTAGGTTGGGAGCCAAAAATAAGATTCAAAGAATTGGCGAGAATAATGCTGGACGCGGAGTTAAAAAAATTGGGCATTATCGTTATCCGTAATTAGAAAAAAAAGCGGCGTATATAAGGCATACGCCGCATTCCGTGATAGTGGCACAACTATTATAAAAGTTCAGCCGGAAGCGGGTAAAGACCAGTTTCTCTCAACTGGTCTTTTATGTTTTTAAGAAACTCCTGACGCTCCCGAAAATATCTGGCCGCCAGCTCTTTGGCCTTGGGCAGGCGCAACCAACCTTCCCATTCCAAACAGTAGTAAAGATGTTCGGCTACTGAATTGGGTTTCCGAAACGTACCGGTGGGGCTGCAGAATAGAAAGACCAAATCCACCGGCGGCAGAGACGGGAAATATTGCGCGGCGCGGATAGTGTGGATAGCGCCGCTATTTGCCAACCGGTCGGCATCCTTGAGGGCAACGGTAATGGGATTGTCAGCGGGATCATTCTTCTTGGAATGATTAAGTACCGCCTCCAAAATCAGCACCTTCTCTTTGCCCGACAAGTCCGGCACAACCTCCAGATATTGCTCTATCCTTTCCTCCGTTTGCTCGCCAAACATGTAGTCGGTGTTATGGCACAGGCCAGCCAGCCAAGCCAGTTCTCCTACTCTTTCACCTTCGGCGATCATTTGTCCATACTGGGCCACCATCAAGGCGTGATAAAAATCATGCGGTCCGCCAACGACCCCTTTTGTACTATGGTCATTTTTGACCATAAGAACTAACGTTGAATATTTTTCCCATAATTTCAAAGGACCATACCTCCTTTTTTTTGATATAAACTTCTAATATGGTATTTAGCGCTATTTTATAATATTTGTCAAGTTTTTACAATTTTTTTTATCCTTTCGCACAACTCCTCGATTTTTTTTCGATAATTCAAGTCGTCTTCCGATAACCTGACATAGCATTGACGGGAAAGTTCTGCCCTTAGTTCATAATCGCTTCCCAACTGCTCAATTTTTCTGGCTAAATCATCAGTATCGCGGTATTTAAAATATAAAGCGGAATTTTTTGCCTGCCACTGCAAACCGCCGCCGCCCGGCAAAATAGACGGTACGCCGAAAGCCATAGCGTACAATAAGGAAATTGAGGTCCCGGCCGGCCACCAGTCGGCTTGGATAAAAATATCCGCTTCTTGATAATAACGGAATAAGTGCTCCTTTGTTACCCAGCCGGGCAATGTGACATATTCCTGCAAGCCCAAATCTATCACCATTTGTTTCACTTGGCTTTCTTCCGGGCCAGCGCCCCCTAAAATTAAGCGAAAATTTTTTTTGTTGCGGACTTTGGCAAAACCAGCTAATAAGATATCAAACCCCTTGCCAGGCGACATGCGGCTGGAAAAAAACAAAGTAACAGGCTCTGCTTTTTTATTTCTAAGGCGATAAGAATCAACATTAATTTTATTTTCCGCTATTATCTTTTTAATGTTTATCGGGTCGCCGATGACTAAACCCCTCTCGCCGCTGTGCAGGCCAAAGTCTTCATACATTTTTCGCATAGTAGGGCTGACAAAAGCAAAAAGGTCAATTTTACCGGCTAACGGCATGCCAATATGTTTTTCCAGCCACCATCGAACTTTTAGTTTAATTTTATTAAACAAATTCTGTTTTGGCTGCTTAAAAAGACTGGAAATCCATTGCGGCCAGCAAATCAAAAATTGGTTGAAAAGGCCTACTACCGGCACCTTACCCCCTATCATACGATACCAACCAGCCCCGTATAAAGCAATGTGGCCATCAATATGAAAAACATCCGCCCGTCCCTCGTACTTTTTTAAAATTTTAAAAATACCTGCCTGAATCCCCAGCAAACGTTTGGCAGTGATGTTTTCTTCAATCACTTTATACGGCAATGCCGCCTGTATATAATTCATGTAAGAAAAAACGGTTATGACCGTCACTTCATTCCCTAAATCAGCCATAGTTTTAATGATAAAATCTATTTCCTCAATGGAACCGCCGGAAGTTTGAAAATTTAGCTTGGAAGTTATAAAAAAAATCCTCACAAAATTATTGTTAAATCAATTAAAATATCCTAATTTTTTTGCGTACTCCAGCATCTTTTCCTTTTGCCTCATCTTCAGCGGACGGGCCGGGATGCCAACATAAATTGTCCAGGGTTCAGTGTCTTTTGTTACTAACGAACAGGCGCCAACCACCGAACCTTCGCCCAAAGTAACTCCGGGCAAAATAACAACATTGGCGCAAACATTGGCAAATCGTTCAAAAATCACCGGTTTGATGATTACTTTGGTATACTCCAATGGTATCCCCGGAGTGGTAATTAAACTATCTCCCAAAAACTCATCGGAAGCGCATAAAATTTTACTACCCAAAGCGATATTTGTAAAATGCCCCATCTGCAACAATCCCTTTGGGCCGCCGATAATAATTACGCCGGGGCCAATGTGAATATAATCACCAATTTCAGCTTGGCAAGTAAGATACAGACCACTGTCAATAGCTACATGATTGCCAATGGAAACTAAGTTCGATCTCCTGATCTCCACTTGAGCGCTGATAAAAACATCCTCGCCCACTGATTTAAGCTTTGATTTATCGTATTGCGGAGAGTTTAATTCGCCAGCATCTGCGCTCATAATTATTTGACATCAGTTGTTATTTATCATATCTTTATATAATACAACAATATAATACAACATAAAAGATCCAAGTCAACTATGCTGAATAAAATTTGCGTCTTTATCGGCGGCAAACAAATAGGCGTTAACTGCTTAAAACAATTGGCGCAAAGAGGGGTAAAGCCGAAATTAGTGATCGGCAATTTAGATGATGATGGCCGGGACAAAAGCTGGCACCAGTCGCTGATTAAATTAGCCAAAACACAGGGGCTGCCGGCTATTGCGCAAAAAAGAGTGGCCGATCCCGATATTATCCAAAAAATAAAATCAATTAAGCCGGAAATAATATTTTGTATCGGCGGCACCCAAATAATTCCGCCGGCTATTTTAAAAATACCTCCGCTGGGATGTTTAAATATTCACCCCGCCTTATTGCCGAAATATCGCGGCCGCTACTCTACCGTCCACGC
>MFFV01000027.1:26418-59935 GCA_001777995.1 Candidatus Falkowbacteria bacterium RIFCSPLOWO2_02_FULL_45_15
GGAGAAAAATATACCGGCGTCACCCTGCACTGGATGGATTCCGGGATGGATTCCGGGCCAATCATTATGCAAAAAAAAGTAAAAATAGCCGAAAGTGACACTGGCAAAACGCTGTACGAAAAAGTGCTTAACGAAACCGGAACGGAATTATTTAACGGCTTTTTAAATCTTTGGTTAAGCGGCCAAAAAATTCATAGCCGCCGACAAGATGAAAAAAAAGCTACCTATTTTCCCAAAGGCCTGCCTAATAACGGACAAATTGACTGGTCTTGGAGCGGCCAAAAAATAAAAAATTTTATCCGCGCCCTGACTTTTAAGCCCTTCCCCCCGGCGGCTTTTAATATCGGCGATGAAAAAATGGTTATTATAAATAAAAAATATTTTAAAGGTTTTGACCGCAAATGATTTTAGCGGCGCGTGATTATGCCCAATAAAATTCCTCTCGGCCATATTGACGAATGCCAAATCTGCTCTGACAAAAACTTAGAGACTATTTTGACTTTCGGCCACCAGCCGATTGTTCAAAATTACCTATCCGCCGAACAGCGACACGAGCCGGAAACAACTTATCCGCTTAATTTTTGTCTTTGCCCTATCTGCGGGCTGGCGCAGCTTGATTATATTATTGATCCGCAACTCGTATTTCCGCCTCATTACCCTTACCGTACCGGTTTAACGGATATGTTAATCCGTAACTTCCGCGCCCTAGCTGATAATTTAGAACAACGCTATCAACTAAAAAGCGCGGATCTTGTCGTTGATATCGGCTGCAACGACGGCACGCTGTTAGAAGGGTTTAAAGCAAAGGGTTTGCGTGTTTTAGGCATTGAACCGACTAACGCCGCCGCAGTGGCGAATAAAAAAAACATCCCCACCATTCAAGCTTATTTTAATGAAGATGTCGCACGCCAAGCAGTATCGCAATACGGCAAAGCGAAAATAATCGTGATGACTAACTCTTTCGCCCATATCAACAATCTTTTTGCCATTATGCGCGGGATAAAGTTGATGCTAGATGAAGACGGCGTTTTTATTTCCGAATCGCAATACTTATTGGATATGATGGCCACGCTTGAACTGGACACAATTTATCATGAACATCTGCGGTTTTACTCGGTGCGGCCATTGCGAGAACTGTTTGCCCGCAGCGGTTTTAGTTTGGTAAACGCGGAAAGAATAGCGGCGGCCGGCGGTTCAATCCGCGCTTATGCCATGAAAGGGCAAAGAGCGGAAAGCCCGCGAATTGAAGAACTTATCGCCGCGGAAAAACAAGCCGGACTTTACGATATCGCTGCGATGCGGCAATTCGCCGCTCAAATGATTAAAGCCAAAAATGACCTGCAAATGCTCTTATTAAGCTGTAAAAATTCGGGAGCTCGTCTGGCAGGCATCGGTAGCCCGGGTCGATCCAACACCCTGCTAAATTTCGCTAAAATTGACCCTTACCTCTTAGATTATATCTGTGAAAAATCCCGCTCCCCTAAAATTGGTATGTTTACTCCCGGAATGCATATTCCAGTGGTTGATGAAAAAAAATTATTTTTGGAACAGCCGGAATATGCTTTAATATTGTCATGGCATATCGGTGAAGAAATGATGCAATTAATGAGAAAGTTAGGTTATAAAGGTAAGTTTATTATGCCCCTGCCTAAAGCCCGCGTGGTGGATAATATCTAATTTATGCAGCGTAAAAAAATATCTAAAAAAATACCTTGGTGGCAAACTCAAGTCGGTACTGCAGAATACACTTTAATTAAAGAGGTTTTGGACAGCAATTACATCAACGAGGGCGAAGTGACAAAAAAATTTGAGAAAAAAATAGCTGCTTTAGTGGGCTGTAAACACGCTATTGCCGTAACTAGCGGCACGGCGGCTATTTTTTTATCCTTAAAAGCGCTAAACATAAGGCCGGGTGATGAGGTTATTGTCCCGGATATGACTTTTATCGCTACGGCTAACGCGGCTGAATTATGCGGCGCCAAACCGGTGTTGGTTGATATTAATCCAATTGATTTAAACATAGACATTAATTCGCTTGCCAAAGCAATAACTGACAAAACTAAAGCAATAATTCCGGTTCATGTTACAGGAAGAGCGGCAGATATGAAAACCATTAGAGAAATTGCTAATAAAAAAAATTTGGCGGTAGTTGAAGACGCAACCGAAGCTTTAATGTCAAAATACAAAGGAAAATATTTAGGCGCTTGGGGCGATGCGGGCTGTTTTTCATTTTCGCCTAATAAAACTATCACAACCGGACAAGGCGGAATTATTGTTACTAATAGTGATGAACTGGAAATAAAATTACGCGCTTTAAAAGACCAAGGCCGACCGACCAGAGGTACGGGCGGTAATGATATCCATAACACTATCGGTTACAATTTTAAAATGACTAACATTCAAGCTGCGCTGGGGTTGGGACAGCTACGCTATTTAACCGCCCGAGTAAAGCGCATGAGAAGAAATTATAAGTTATATACTGCTCAATTAAAAAATATTCCGGGCTTATCAATCTTTCCTTGCGATTTAGCCGGCGGAGCAGTGCCGCAATGGACCGATATTGCTACCGATGAGCGGGATGCGTTAGAACAATATTTACGCGCGCGCAATATAGACAGCCGCAAGTACTGGTTCCCTCTGCATACGCAACCACCATATTTCCTGCCGTCAGGCCAATTCCCCAATAGCGAAAAAATGTCACTTCGTTCGCTTTGGCTGCCTTCCGCCTTTACCCTTACCGATGAGGATGTGGCAGCGGTTTGCCGAGAAATAAAAAATTATTTTGGCCGCTAGTTTAGGGCAAAATTAAGCGGCTTGGCAATGCTTGAACTTTTTCGCCGTTATATTATGGTGTTTTGTAGACGAAGCCTTTTTATAAATTTAGGACGCCAAACGCGTAAGTCCTAAAATTAATAACTACCTTATTTTATATGAAAGCTGTTATCCTGGCCGGCGGTTTTGGCACCCGATTAGGAGAGGAAACTAATCTGAAGCCAAAACCCATGATTGAGATCGGTGGCAAACCACTGCTCTGGCATATTATGAAAATTTATTCTTATTATAACATCAATGAATTCATAATATGCTGCGGTTACAAAGGGTACTATATTAAAGAATACTTCTCAAATTATCATCTCCACACTTCAGATGTGACTTTTAATTTAAAAAAAAATGTCATGGAAATGCACCGCAATGATGCCGAGCCCTGGCAGGTAACTTTGGTAGATACCGGTCTCGAGACAAGAACCGGCGGCCGAATAAAAAGAATTCAACAATATGTCAAAGATGAAACATTCTGTTTAACCTACGGCGACGGAGTCTCCGACATTAACATTGCTGACCTGATTAATTTTCACCGTCATAAAAATCTCTCCGCTACCGTAACCGCCGTGCGAACGCCCGGGCGTTTTGGATCCCTAAATATTGATGCTGACAAAGTGATTAATTTTACAGAAAAACCAGCTGAACCAAGCAACAGAATAAATGGTGGTTTTTTTGTGCTTGAGCCAACCATTTTTGATTTTATAGAAGGCGATGAGACTGATTGGGAGAGACAGCCGCTGGAAAACTTGGCCAAAAAAGGCGAGTTAGGCGCCTACTTACATGACGGTTTTTGGCAACCAGTGGACACTCTGCGGGAAAAAAATTATCTTGAGGAGCTCTATAACGCCAAACAAACGCCCTGGCTAAAAAATACCCCGACTAAATTGACGCCTAACGCTGACTTTTGGAAAAATAAAAAAGTATTTATCACCGGACATACCGGGTTTAAAGGGTCATGGCTGTCTCTTTGGCTGCAGCAACTGCAGGCGCAGGTTATCGGTTATTCACTGCCGGCGCCTACCGAACCAAATTTATTTACTGTTGCCGATGTAGGAAAGAACATGACTTCTGTCATAGGTGACGTCCGCAATTATAACGCTTTGGCATCAGCTCTCAATCAATTCAGCCCGGAAATAGTCATTCATCTGGCCGCCCAGTCACTAGTGAAACGTTCCTATGCCAACCCCGATGAAACATACTCAACTAACATAATGGGCACGTTCAATCTCCTGGAAGCCGTTCGTCATACGTCGTCCGTCAAAGCGGTAGTTGTAGTTACGTCCGATAAATGTTACCAAAATTCAAACCAACCATCGGGGCGCACTGAAACTGACGCTTTAGGCGGTTTTGATCCGTACAGCAGCAGTAAAGCCTGCGCCGAATTAGTGGTGTCTGCGTTTAGAAATTCTTTTTTTAACTCTGACGACTTTGAAAAACACGGCGTGGCCGTGGCTTCAGCCCGAGCGGGAAATGTTATTGGCGGCGGCGACTGGGCGGCGGACAGAATTATTCCGGATTGCATAAAATCTTTAGTAAAAAATGAGGCTCCCTTTCTACGCTATCCCAACGCTATTCGCCCCTGGCAACATGTGCTGGAGCCGCTTAGCGGCTACTTAACCCTAAGTGAAAAACTGTACGAAGCGGGTCCTGAATTTGCGGAAGCGTGGAATTTTGGACCGCAAGAATCCGATGAAAAACCGGTGAAATGGATTGCCGAACAAATGGCGTTAAGCTGGGGCGCTACTGCCGGCTGGACAACGGATGATCAGCCCCATCCCTACGAAACAGCCTACCTAAAATTAGACTGCGCCAAAGCGCGTAGCCGTTTACTCTGGCATCCGGTCTGGGATATACAAAAAGCCCTGGCCCAAACTGTTGATTGGTATAAAACATATTTTAATGACGCCGGTCAGATACGAGAAAAAACTATTGAGCAAATAACTGAGTACGCTCGTGCCGCAGCCAAAAATTAAAGGGTGCGGGCGGCATAAAAACAATCATTATGCGAGTAGTTATCACCGGAGCACAAGGGTTTATCGGCACTAATTTGGTCACTCGGCTGGCAAAAAAAAATTTTGACATTATCGCCGTGGACAAAAATCAGCCTCCAGACAAACCTCTAGGGGGCGTTATGTATCATCAAACCGACCTCTCTCATCCGGCCGATCTCATGCCTGATCATGAAGAAGGGCGACAGTTTATACTTATTCATTTGGCGTGGAACACGCAAAGAAATGCTTTGTTCCAGCCCCAGTCAGAGCAGATTAGCTATCTAGCCGGAATATTAGATTATTGGAAAGATAAAGGGCTTACTTACTTAATAGTCACCGGATCGGCTGAAGAATATGGCCAACGGGCAGGTACTTTAAAAGAAGATGATGGGCCGAGCGGGGAGCTTTCTCCTTACGGCTGGAGCAAACATGCCGCATATCTTCTCACTAAAACATGGGCGCAACAAAATAATATCCCCGTTACCTGGTTTCGCCCGTTTACTGTTTATGGCGCCGCCGGTCAAACCGGCCAGATGCTTATCCCCTACGCGCTTAACAAAGCGCTCGCCAAAGAACCGGCGCAATTTACTGACGGGCGGCAAAAACGTGATTTTATACATATAGATGATGTTATATCCGCGATCATACTTGCTCTGCATAAAAGTCCGAAGAAATTTAATACTATTAATCTTGGCAGCGGGCAACCAACCCAAGTGAAAGACATTATAGAATCTATCGCCGTACATTTTCAAGTTCAATCTTTATTTGAACTGGGGGCTATCGCCCAAAAACCAAATGCCCCACCTATACAAATAGCTGATATTAATAAAGCTATTCAGATACTCAATTGGCAACCAACTATCTCTATCAAAAAGGGGCTATCCTTGCTGTATAAAGAATATATTAAGTAGCTTAAAATGGAAAACGTTATTATTTTAGGAGCAGGTCTTTCCGGATTGGGCTGTGCCGGCTCCCTGCCGCAAGCGCGCATCTTTGAAGCCTTACCGCACCCCGGCGGGCACGCTTATTCACACCCGGTTGGAGGCGTTTTTTTTGACGAAGGCGCTCATATTTCACATTCCAAAGATAAAGACTTTGTTGATTTAATTTGCAATCGAGCAAAAAAGGTAGAGGAAATCAGGTCAAGCCGGGTTGCTAATTATCGGGACACAAGATGGATGACGTATCCAATACAAAATAATATAAACGAGCTTCCTCTTAAGGACAGAATATTCGCTTTAACAAGTTTCTTGGCAGCTCGCATAAAAAATAAAAAAGAAATTAATAACTATTCAGACTGGTGCCAAAATCAATATGGCAATTATTTAACTAAAAATTTTTATACTAAATTTACTAAAAAATACTGGCGCGTTGAAATGGAGCAACTAGCCACCGATTGGCTGTCCGGACGGCTAATCCCATCACAGATCTCTAATATTATACTAGGCGCCTTTAAATCAAGGCCGGAAAAACAAGCTGTCTTCACGACCTTCCGTTATCCTGCCCAGGGTGGGTTTTTTAATTTTTTTAAATTACTCTATGACACGCACCTCGTCCAATACAACCAACGCGCTAGAGAAATTGATTTGGAAAAAAAGTGTGTCAACTTTGAATCCGGCCGGAGCGAATCTTTTGAAGTTATCGCCAGCTCCATCCCGCTACCGAAGCTTGTCGCAATGATTAAACAAACCCCTTCGCAAGTACGCGAAGCGGCTAAACTACTGCGCCACACCCAGCTTTTATGTGTAAACATACTAATCAATAAGCCCAAAGTAACTCCCTACCATTGGTTTTACATTTATGATCAAGCTATCCGCGCAGCCCGGGTATCTGTTCCCAGCAATCTTGCTCCCCATTCAGTGCCGCCAAACATAACCGCTATCCAAGCTGAGATCTTTTACAGGTATAATGAGATAATAGATAGCGAGGCCGTGTGCAATCAAACCGTAAAAGATATGGCAAAAATATTAAAATTTGACAGTAAAGCTGATGTTATATCTGCCACTTCAGTTCATGTTCCCTATGCGTACGTAATTTCCGACCACAACCGAAAAAAGGCGGTGGAACATATTACTGCTTGGTTAAAAAATAACAATATCTATACAATGGGATTGTATGGTAATTGGAAATATATGTGGTCCGACGCTGCCTTCCGTTCTGGTGAACAAACGGCCGACATGATAAAAAATTACTTAAAAAAATCTTGATTATGGAAACCGAACAAATGCCTCCTGAAATAAGTCTTGTCCTGCCGGCGTATAATGAAGGAGAAAATATCGCCATTGTATTAAAAAATTCGGCTCGTTATTTGAATGCAACGAATCGCCCGTGGGAAATAATAGTCATTGACAATTGTTCCAACGACAACACTGTGTCGGTAGTACGCGCCTTCATTGCCAAAGAAGCAAGAATAAGAATAATCCAACACACCAGTAATTTTCTGTATTCCGGCTCCTGCAGAACAGGCATCCAGAATGCTAAAGGTAAATACGTAGCCATTATGGATTCAGATGGCCAAGCTACAGCTGAAGATCTGCCCCAATTTATTGATAAGCTCGAAAAAGAAGGAATGAACCTTGTCTTTGGGTGGCGCTACGCGCGCCACGATTCCAAAATTAGGCTGTTCATATCTTTCGTATTTAATATGCTGGGCAAACTATGGATCCGATTCCCATTCCATGACCTCAACGCTGGTTTTCGCATGTTTGACAGGAAATTTATGGCTGTCGCTACCATTAACTACCGGATAAACATGGTCAACCCGGAGCTGTATGCCCGCGCCAAGAAGGCTCATCTTAAGATAACCGAGATAAAAGTACAACATTTTGAAAGAAATAATGGCAAAACCAGCCACAATTTCATTAAAATATGGAACATTTTTATAGAAATAAATAAATATCTCTTTAATCTGCATAAAGAACTTAAAAAGCCAGATTAATACACTATTTTTAAGCAACATGACAAGAAAAATTTTTTGGAGCGCTGTTATAGGCGCATTGGCAGTTTCTTTTATTTATGGCCTGCCATATTTGCTGATTAAAAAAGAATTGGCGACACAAAATATTTCGTATCATCCTATTTCCGTTTTTGCCGACTGGGACGAGGCTTTAGTCTATGTGCCGCTCACGGCAACGGCCTCCCGTATGTGGCGACAAACTGACCCGGCGCTATTGGAACATCAGTCTACGCCGCTGATGCTCCCCCCGGCCAACCCGATTATTTTTGGCGCTTTAACGCGCATAATAGGCATTGAATCTCTCTGGATTGGCGTTGATTTTATTCTGCCTCCCCTTATATTTTTACTCTTTTTGGCCATCATGTACCGTATCAGCGCCAATATCTGGCTGTCATTTCTATTAAGCGTTATTTTTATATTTACCCGCAATCTCGCGGCTTTAATCCCTTTCTCTACCCTAGAACAGCTGCGGCAATTTTTGATTTTTTTTAAACCTTTTCTTTCCCGTCCCGTTAATTCGTTTTTGCCTTTTGACCGCATGTTTTCGCCGGAATGGACATTTATTCCTTTAGCCGTCTTTTTCCTCTTGTTAGTTACGGCGCTAATAAAAAATAAAAAAATATTTTATATAACAGCCGGTTTAGCCTATGGCTTTTTATTTTATACTTACTTCTACGATTGGGTGATAACAACTATTGTCTTAGCTGTGATGTTAATAATCGCCGTTTTAAGGCGCGATAAAGAATTGGCAAAAAAAATTCTGCTCACCGGCATCATCGGGCTGGCGGTATCAGTATTTTATTGGCTGAATTTTTGGCGCGTGCTGCAGCTGCCGCAATACCCAGATATCAGCCTGCGCGCCAGTCTTGAAGTCGGACGAGTATTCCGCTGGTCACATTGGCCTCATTATCTCTTCTGGGCGCTATGGGCGGGTTGGATATTATTTAAACGTTACCGCGACCCACTGCTTTATCTGGCGGCAGCGATTTTTATCGCCTCTATTGTTTCGCTTAATACACAGCTTGTAGTCGGCTATGTCCCCCAACCTTACCATTTTTTAGAATTTAGCCTCGCTATCCCCCTTTTTATCGCTTATTATATCTGCGGTCTAAAATTATGGGAAGAATATAGAGAGCGTTTTAAAAAATATGGCAAATGCCTCGTGGCCATGGCTGGCATTGGGGCACTGCTGGTATCAACGCGAGCGGTGCAATCCCAAATAAGTTATGCTCAAAATAACGAATGGCGCTATATAAACGCTAAAACAATTGATGAGTCGTTTAATTGGCTGCGAACTAATTTATCGGCAACTGACGTCGTCTTAAGCCCGTCTTTTATCACTAACTCCTACCTAATGACCGCCACGCCGGTCAAAGTTTTTTATCCTCCGACCGGCTTGGTAACTTCAGCCCCTAACCGCGAAATTGTTGAACGCTATTTGATTGCGGCTAAACTATTCGGCGCAACCGACAGCCGCTTACAGGAGCTGTTCAACCCTAATTACATCAGCGCCATCTTAGCGCAATCAACCGGCGAGCCTGAAAACGAACAAGCTACCTTAGAGAACTTAGTTGCCAAAGCGCTATTGCATGGTGGCTTTAATGTCCAAAATCCGAGCCTCATATATAATAATGCTACTGCTTATCGTCAACTTGAAGTGGTAGAGAAAACATTGGATAATTTTACCAAAAGCTGGGATAGTGATAAAGCTAGCTGGCTAAAAAAATACTCCTGGCAATATGTTTACTTTGGCCCCTATGAAAAAAAATTTTTTTCTTTTACAGCCAAAAACTTTCCCGGCTGTCTAAAAACCGTATACCAAAACGAGGACGTGACTATTTATAAAATTTGTTCCGATACAGTAAACGAATCTTAAAATAACTCTGACTAAAATTGATAAACGTAAACGTCGTTAAATTTATTGATAAATTCAATTTGCGGCAATTGCGCCGCTACCTGCTCGCGCAATGGACCGACGGAAACGATATAATCAAGACGATAGGCGCGCAACGCATCCGCAAAATCCCGCCGCATAAAATTCCGATAGTCATCGGGCAAGCGCTGTAAGCTCTCCGCCAGCGTTGTAGTGGAAAAATCAGGAAACTGCGGCGCGCCATGAACATCTTTCCAATTAGTAAAAAGATTGCTAACCACCTCCGGCTGATTATCAGCTAAATATGCCTCAATGGTATCCGATGTTACCCCTTTCATTCGCAATAAAATCAGGTAGCTGTGGTAGCGGCGGGCGGGGTCTAAGAGATTGTAAGCCCAAGTTGAGCTGTAAACATTGCAGTGCGTAAAGGCAGGCACCAGACCAACTAAATTATACATATCGTTGGAATCATCAATCACCAGCACCACGCAGTCCTTTTCCCGCTCGTTCAGCCAAGCAAAAACCGCTCCGTACTCCTGCAGGCCGGCATAATAATTAAAATGAACGCGGTAAGCGTTTGCCTGCGTAAATACTCCCCAGGCGAGTGAAGATGCGGCTGCAAGCGCTATTACTGCAAACCACAATTTAGGCATGACCTTGCCCACTACAACATACCCCGAAACAAAAGTAACGATAATTGCAATCGGAATGGTATACTGAACGAAATGAAACGGCCAAACGGCCCGGCCAGTAATGACTTGCTGGTTTAATGCCCATAGACCGCCCAAAATTAAAGCTAAACAAAAGAGATGCCAATCTTGCAGGCGCGTTTTGTACGCTAAATTAACAACTCGCTCTCGCCATAACGGCCAAGAGTTTCTCTGCCAAAATAAAAATAAGAGCAGCGCTCCATAAAAAAACAAAGCCGCCAATAAAACCTTGTTAAGCAAAGGGTAGTGAGTGTAAAGCAACCCGTTGCGCAGCATCGCGTCTTCATACCACTGGTTATCGCGCAACCGCAGCATAATATACCAATAGGGCGCCGTCAGCAGCGTAGCCGATACGCCTATAGCCAATAAACGCTTAACGGGCACATATTTTTTTTCTATAACATATACAATAAATAGTATCCCCATAACTGACACCGCCAACCCCCAGCTGAAAAAATAATTGCCTACCATCAGCGCCAACAGCACGCCGGCAACGCCAACGAATGTTTTGGCATGTTGATGATTTTGCATGATGCGCCAAAGACACAGTAAAAAAGCAAAGAACAAAACGCCGCCGATAATTGGGTTAACCGGACGCGACCATACCAAAAACGAACTGCTATGTATTTGACCGGTTAAAAACAGCCAAACGGTCCGATAGTCTATCAAATCGTAGCCCAAGGTAACTAACAACGCGCCGGCAACGGCATTTAATCTCTTTGACACCTCACTATCATAGATAGTTAAGTTATATATTAAAAAATAAATTAGCACAAACAACGCCGCCGGCAAGACGAACCGGTTAACGGTGACGACTGTAATTAAGGGCAGGCGCAAAGCCATACTGGGCAGAGCATAAAACATCTCGCCCAAAGACGGCGTTAAAGGCCACTGGTCCTTGCCTTCATAAAAAGCGAATGAACCTAAACTGGGATGCCCGTCCATAATCTCCTGCATTCTGGCGATATAAAAATCTTCATTGGCTGTCTCCATCATGGGGATACCCTGATATTTATCGCCTAAAGACCATACAAAAAAAATATGAGGCGCCAGATAAATGAGCCCCACGATTAAAGCGCCGGCTAATGCTAATTTGTGCTTGGCAACCACTGTTTGTAGATAACCAAAAAATGTTTTTATGCTATCCATATAATCATCCCCAATAAAAATTGCAATATTTTTTTGTCTTAGGCGCTTTATCTTTTTCATCTATTGGATATAACAGACAGTAAAATGGTAAATTATTCCATCTTAAACAATCATTCCCCGAAAGGCATCTTTTAGTAAATAGCCAAAAACATGGGGAGTCGTTGCAACAACCGTGATGCCCGCATGTCCCTTTTCTTAATAAAATCTGCTTAATAACATACTAATGTCTCATAAAACTTCTTAAATGTTCCATAAAATTTAAATAAACCTATTAATAATAGCTGAAATTTTTTTAACTTCAGCGTCGGTTAAAAACGGATATAACGGTAAAGAAAGCAGTTCCTTGGCATACTTCTCTGCCCGCGGAAAAAAACCATGCGCATACCGCTTGAAAGCCGCCTGTTTATTTAACGGCTTAGGATAATGGACTAAAGTCTCTACCCCGTTTTTTTGTAAAAATTTCCTTAGCTTGTCCCGCTGTTTTGAACGAATCACGAATAAATGGTAAACATGTCTGCTATTGCTTGCCGTTGATGGCAAAGTAATATTGAGATTATTGATTGATTTTCTGTATAATTCAGCGATTTGCTGGCGCCGCTTATTCCAACGGTCAAGATATTTTAATTTTACTCGCAAGATGGTTGCCTGCAATTCGTCCAAACGGCTGTTAATGCCGAATCTTACGCTCTCCGTTCTATTTTTCTGACCGTAAAAACGAAGTTGCAATAACTTTTTATAATAATTTTGATTATTAGTAACAATTGCCCCCCCATCGCCGTAAGCCCCTATATTTTTTGTCGGATAAAAACTAAAACAGCCAAAGTCTCCCCATGCCCCCACTATTTTTTCCTCCCAATAAGCGCCGTTAGCCTGAGCGCAATCCTCAATTAATAAAAGATGGCGCTTTTTAGCTAAGGCGCGTAAGGCACGCAGGTTGCATGCTTGGCCGTATAAATGAACCGCAATAATCGCTTTAGTCTTTTTTGTTATCACTTTTGGTATCTGCTCTATATCAATTAAAAAAGAATTGTCGCAATCAACCAAGACTGGAATAGCGCCGCTCATTAAAACCGCTATGGCGGTGGGGATAGCGGTATTCACCGGCACAATGACTTCATCTCCTTGACCAACACCGGCGCTTAATAAACTTAAATACAAAGCATCGGTACCGGAATTTACGCCTACGCAATATTTTGCCCCACAATAGCGGCTGAATTCATCTTCAAATTTTTTTACTTCTGGACCTAAAACATACCAACCGCCTTTAAACATCATGGTCAATGCCCGACTTATTTCTTTGCGCAAATAGCTATATTCGCGGACGAAATCGATAAATTTAATCATTTTTTATATATTTTAGAAAATGCTGATAATCACGGATATAATCGCTTTCCCGATAATAATCACTGGCAACTACCAAAATGACGCAATCCGATGAAAATTTTTTCATCACCCGCCAAACTGCCGCTCTTAAATAAACACCGGTGTAGGGGTCATTCATTAAAATTTTTTGTTTTGTCTGCCCATCGTCCAAGTGCAGTTCAAACGAACCGTTGATGCACAAAATTATCTGCTGTAATTTCTTATGGGCGTGCAAACCGCGAATGGCTTTTTTATTGAATAAACTATTAATAAAATAAAAACGCTTAATGGGAAACGGCACGCTCTTTTTTTCTTCGCCGATCACTAAATTACCGTCGGGAAAGTCATTAAAAAATTGCAGCTTGATGATGCTGGCATTTTTTACTTTTATTTTTTTAACCATATGTTTACATTAAGCCAAAATAAAAACTTGGTAATCACAAACGCCTGTCCGCAAGGGATATTCCTTTTGCACTAAAAATTGTTCCGCTAGCAAATTACGATATCCCTGCGGCGTACGAATGTGTTCCCCCGCGTCTAAACTCCGAACAAACCGAGAGATGATTTGTTGGGCTGGTATATCTTCCATTACTACTGCTTTTCCTCCCGGTTTTAATAGCCGCTTCATCTCGGCTACTACCAAACTAACAGCAGTATCATTAAGATGATGGAGAACACCATTAACCCAAATAGCGTCAAAAGATTGGGCCGGAAATTGTATT
This sequence comes from Candidatus Falkowbacteria bacterium RIFCSPLOWO2_02_FULL_45_15, assembly GCA_001777995.1. Taxonomy (GTDB): domain Bacteria; phylum Patescibacteriota; class Patescibacteriia; order Patescibacteriales; family XYC2-FULL-47-12; genus 2-12-FULL-45-10. The sequence continues at coordinate 40,005 of MFFV01000027.1, forward strand.
TTGCCTGCATCCATCACCTGAAATTGTTTACTAGGATAACGCCAGCGAGCATAGTTAATATAAGGTTGGGAAATATCAATCCCTACATAGCCTGGCCCAAACCAAGGAGAAAATACGCCGGTACCGCACCCTAAATCCAATACTATTTGCGATTGACGCTCCGGCAATTCTTGGGAGATTACTTCCTTCTCGCCCTGATGATTATTTTCTAATATCCGGCGGACAAAATCTAAAATTACCGGCCGTTGCACTACCCAATCAATAATTTTATTAACCATAAATATTATTTCGCTTTACCTAATAACACCAGCTCCCACCATAATTTAAATAAAGTCATTAGTGTCCGACTCACTCGCCGTACCGTAAAAAACTGCGACTGACCATAAGTGCGAGAATAATGATGCACCGGTACTTCGCGGATAACAACACCGGCATTCTGCAAACGCCGTGACAACTCAACACACATACTACCATCATCACTTTTGAGCGTTATTTGGTCTAGTTTTTCTTTTTTAAACAAACGATAATCACAGTCTACATCTCTAATTTTAAGCAAAAAAACAACTTTCATTGCCCATTGATAAATCTTACCGATAATAATTCTATCAAAAGTATCCTGGCGCTTAATTTTATAACCGTTTACCAAATCAACTTCTGGCTCGGCGGCTTGAGCTAATAAAACTAATTCTTTAACATCGTATTGCGCGTCCCCGTCGGTGTAAAAAATCCATTCCTTGGTAGCTTGAGCAAAACCACTCTTGAGCGCTGCGCCATACCCTTGGTTATGTTCATGGAAGACGACTTTAAGACGAGGGTTGGTCTCTTGCAATGACGCTAATAGTTCCCGAGCGCCATCGATTGAGCCGTCATCAGTTACAATAATTTCGTAATCATTAATGTTTAAGTTATGGACAGTTTCCGTGGCGTCATCTATAAGTTTCTTTATTGTACCTTTATCATTATAGCAAGGGAAAAAAATGGATATAGAATTTATGTTAGACATAAATCTAACTATTTATCCGTTAGTTAATTTATAAATGGTAAATCTTGAATCTTGATACCCAATATCAGCCTGAATACCGATGATAATAATATTAGTCTGCAACGCTGGATAGTATAAATTATCAACTAAAACATAGGAAACATGGTATTGCCGCAATTTCTCGCTGATGTTAGGCTTAATTTCCTGCGTGTACTGTTGATATAAATTACTGAAAAAATTCTCTCCACGGAAAGTAACAGCATTAGCGACAAGCTCCCCACAATTGTAACCTAATTTATCCAAAAATAGCAAGCGGCAAACGCGCACGCGGCGGTTATAAACTTTATATTGATGGACAGCGTTAGCTACTCCGGCATATGACCAAAAATCAGCTTCAATGTCTGCTTGAGTTAGGTCGTCAAAATAATGAGATGTCAAATAACGTTGCACCTGCTCCGTATCTGGAAATAAGTAGTCCGACCCAGAAGGCGCGAAAAGTACATAGTGCTTTGTCAATATGGGAATGTAATTATTAATATCGTCAGTGCCCAGCGTCCAAATAACAACCGATTCGTTTCTCTGTTCTTCCAGCCAATTTAACGGCGCTGCGTAAAATTGCCTCTCTACCACAGTTTGCCGATTTTCTCGCACCATAGTCACCAGACTGAATCCTTCGCGGGCATATAACAAAACCCCTGCTGAAACTATCAATAATAATGCGCTTAATGTTATTTTTTTTCCTAAGCCGTTTGTTTTTATTTGCTGTCGATATTTAAGAGCGTACGCCACCAAAATAGTAAAAACTGCTGCCAGCCACACTACCATAAACCGCTCAATATGCTGGGAATTTTCCGACTCTTTACCGCTTAAAATGTTACTGCCAGAGGTAATGAGCATGGCGACGCCGCTTAAAGCATAAAGTGGCAATGTCTTTTTGTATGTTTCGTCCTGCCTGATAATTTCCACCCAACGCCATAAGAAAAACCATAGACCTAGCGCCGCCGCCACCCAAAAGCCGGAAGTAAAAAAATTAGTGGCTGGCAGGTGGGTATAAACAAGACCGACACGCCTCATTGATTCCCAAAAATATGGCGATTGTATCTGCTGCCAAGTATATGCCAGAAAAGGAATGGAGGCAATGAATGCTAAAGCGCAAGCCGCTGCTAAATACGTTGCCTCCCGACGACGATGTTTGACGGATAAATATACAATCATCAGCGGCATAAAAACCGCTATAATCTGCGTCAAGTAGGTATATACGTACACGGACAGTGTGGCGGATATAGCTACCAGCCACACTGCCTTTTTGCTGGTGGGGTATTTTTGCCAGATAATTATCGCCAGCAAAAAAATCAAAAATACTGGCAGAACTGTCTGCAAGGAAACCGCTCTGGCTAAAATGGAAAAGGAGGTGACATAGCCCAATAAGGCGCCAATCAAACACAATTTTTCTGGCACGGCGCAGCATCGCAGCACAAAATAAAAAATAGCCGTGAACAACCATGACCAAAAGAACAGATTAAATATTACCGTGCTGCTGATAGAAAAACCTAAAAATAAAGGCCAAGCCGCCAGCCAGTCGGCGACGAAAAAAGATAGTGCTAACTCGCCATTATGTTCAAGATAAAACGGATTGCCAACAAATGGGTGACCATCAAATATTTCTTTCAGGCGGGCATAATAAAAATAGCTATCGCCGGTGAACTGCAGAGGCACCCCCTCCCAATTATGACCGACGACTGAAAAAATTAAACCCAAGGCTGTGGCCGTCAGAATGGTAATAACCGCCAAAAGGGCAATCAGATAGCGGTACTTTTGAAACTGTGCGCGCAATTGCATATTAGTGTTATTTACGATGAGATTAGACTTTTTTTCTTCGTATATGCCAAGGCGCCAATAATCCTTCCTTAATAATGTGGCGGGATATTTTTGATTTTCCCTCCGTACGGTTCTTAAAAAGAATGGGCACTTCGGTGATGCGCGCGCCGGATTTCCACAGGAGGTATTTTAGCTCAATTAAAAATGCGTACCCTGACATATCAAGATCGTCTAAATTTATTTTTCTAAAGGCGACTGCTCGCATCGCATTAAAACCGCTTGTGCAATCGCGTACCGGCAAACCGATAACCCATCGCGCGTACCGGTTGCCGTACCGGCTCAAAAAACGCCGCCATGTTTCCCAGCCTTCGATACTGCCATCCAGTGCGTATCGGGAGCCGACGGCCACATCAAAATATTTCAATGTTTCCAATAATTTTGGTATATACTTCGGGCTATGTGAAAAATCAGCGTCCATCATAATTATATGTTCCACCTCGGAATCGCGCAGCACGTTCTCAAATGCCTGTACGTATGCTTTGCGCAAGCCCTCTTTTTTTTCCCTCAACAAAAGCGTTAAACCAGGAAACCGACGGCTAAGCTCGCGCACTGCTTCGTAAGTTTTGTCAGGCGAATTATCGTCCACGACCATAATATGTATGTCTGGAGCGGTAGAAAAAATTTCTTCAATCAGGGGGACAATATTCTTTCTTTCATTGTAGGTTGGAATAATAACTACATTCTTCATTTATTTGCTTATAAAATCTATGATGCGCCGCGCGCGCTTTTGCCACGTATACTGCGTGACGTCGCGACGCGCTTGTTGCGACACGCTGATAGCTCTTTGGCCATCATCCAAAACTTCTTTCAAGCCATTGGCTAACTCCCGCGCGTCATTAGGTTTTACCAACCAGGCATTTTTTTTATTTAAAATTTCCCTCAACGAAGGAAGATTAGAGGCGACAATCGGCCGGCCGGATGCCATATATTCAAATAATTTTAAGGGCGAGGTGTACTTTTCCGAATGGGCTTCGCCGGACGTGTTTGGCAATACTAAAATATCGGCCGCTTGCAGATAATCAGGGATTTCCTGATAAGGTCTTCGGCCAATAAATATTATATTCGTTGCCTTAGCTTTTTGCTTTAACGGCTCTATTTCAGAATTGGTGCCGCCAACTAAAACTATTTTTACGTCTGGGGATAGGTAGCTCGCGGCCGCTAACAATACATCCACCCCTTTCCAGCCATATAGATAAAGACTGCCGGCATACATAACTATTTTTTTATCAAGCGGTAAACGCAATTTTTTTCTAACTTCATTGACCTTAACGCTTGGCGAAAATTGTTCTAAATCAACTCCGTCCGGAGCTACCATTATTTTAGTTTTAATTTTATTCTCTTCTAAAATAGTTTTCATTATATCGGTTAATACTATCAGCCTGGCGGCTTTTTGCCAGATGTTAATATGAAAATTTTTTAGGCGTTGCGGGATGACATGGAGCTCTAGAATAAAATTTTTAAAAAAAAATCCGGCTAAAGTCTCGCGCGTATATATAATATCGTATTGCTTAAATAATAAATAAAATTTAGCCGAAATAAAAAAACTGAATTTTTCCAGCAAAAAAATAAATTTGCCGGCTCCCAGCGGCATTAAATCAACGCACGGCAATCTGGTAATTTTAAATTTTTGCCGCACGTTGTAGTAGGCAAAAGGATCTTTTTTTATTTTATTAAAACGACGAGGCACTACCAACTCCACCGCTAAACCGGTTTTGGCAAAAGCCTCGCACATCTTCATTATTTGGATACCATGCGCCCAGTCGGTAGGCAGTCGAGTATTGGATAGATACATTAACTTCATCATTGCTTATTTTTTTGAGCAAAATTAAAAATATTGCTGTCAATTTTTTGTTGTATTAATTCCGGTATTTTATCCGGCAAAAAAATGTTAACTCCCTTATCTTGTAAAATTTTAAAAAATTTATCTTCTATTTTGCGTCCAAACTCCCGCTCTTTGTCAAAATAGCGACCGCCAAGCGCTTGAGTAAATTTAGGGTCTTCGTTTAACTGCGGATCATGCTTTTCAGAGCCGTCTATCCGTTCTTGCAAGGTAACAATGCTGCTGCCGGAACAAATATCATCAACATATAACTGCACTTCCTGTAAAAACATCCATTTCTTCTTAAACCACTCCGGGAAAAAATCAAAAGTTAGAGCCTTCATTTGCTCTTCATCGGGGTTAACGGCTTTTAAAAATTGTTCAGCTTTTGCCCTTTCTTCTTTGTTAAAATCATTAGGAAACTTTTCCAACCGCTTAGCCCAATCATGGCAAGCCGCGACCTTCATCATCTTTTCTTTATCCTCTTCAGGGATGCCTAGCAGATCGCTAAAAGCATCGGCGGCGGCAATTTCAGTAAGACAATGCTCAACCACATTGCGCCAGCTATCTCTTCCCCACAATTTTCCGCCACGAAATAAAAGACGCATTTCTGGCAAATAGCTAAACGCTAAATGCTCAAAATATTTTCTCTTATTTTCTGGAAAAATTTCAAAATTACTAGCATTGGCTATTATTTCTTGAATCATATTAATTCTTATGCATAATAAATGAATTGCCTTTCCAATTAAATTTTTGGTATTCGGTTTCTCTAAGCTGCGGATTCCTTGCCAGCCATTCCGCAAAAGCTTTTTGTTCGCCTTTCGCTGGATCGCCCTTAAAACAGAACCAATCGTCAAAAATTAAAATAGTGCCGTCCTCAACATAATCAGTAATAAAATTTAAAACCGACACGGCCGAATCATAAAGGTCGGAGTCAATAAAAATAATTGCGGCTGATTTTATGCCTAAGCTTTGCTTAGTCTCATTGTTTAAAATTTTATCGTACCATCCTTTTGTGGTTATTACTTTATTTAAATCAACTCCTCTGCCAGCAATGATTTTTTTAAACTCGTCCTCGCTGCATGAGTACTGGCCTTTAGTAAATTCTCCGGTTGCCTTATCTTCAGCGCTCGTTATCTCCGGCAAGCCGGCAAAAGAATCAAAGGCATAAAATTTCATGCCTTTAAGCCGGTTGCTGTTTTTACTAATCCATTTCCAAATGTTAAAGGCCCGGGCAAAAGAACGGCCCTTCCAAACGCCAAATTCCAAATAGTCTCCTGCTAAGTTTGCGTGCGCTGCAAACTCCAGCGCATTTTTTAGCATAATTTCGTCTGGATGGGCATTAATGACATCAGAAAAAATAAGTTTATTTCGCACCCAAGGATGGTTCAAAAATAACTTTAACGGAGTGGTGATAATGGCGCCCACTTTTATTAAGATGGTTTTCATAGCGCTCCCTTTACTTTTTTTATAATATAGCCCTGCTGCTCCATTGTCAGGGCGGGGTAAAGCGGCAAAGTAATAGTTGAAAAACCAAGTTTTTCGGCAATGGGAAAATCGCCTCTCTGATAATTAAATTGCTTGCGGTAATACGGTTCCAAATGGATGGGGTCGTAATGAATTGAGGTGTCAATGCCGGCTTTAGCTAAAAATTTTCTGATTTTATCTCTTTTTTTAGGATCAATCCAAACCACAAACATGTGGCAGGCGTGCTTCGTGCGAGGCGCAATTTTAGGAAAATCAACTCCCATCCCACTGAAGGCTTTAGCATATCTTTGAAACAATAAATTTCTTTTTTGGTGCTGTTGCTCTATTCTTTTCAACTGACTAAGCAGCATCGCGGCTTGAAACTCGGTAGCATCGTATTTATAACCAAGCTCGAACATATGCCTCTTTCCATTGACATTACGCACGCCGTCTCTTCGCAATAACTCGGCCCTTTGAGCGTAACCGCCATTACTCGTTACTAAAGCGCCCCCCTGCCCCGAGGTAATGTTTTTTGCCACATGAAAGCTCAAAGCGGCGCTGAAACTTAATTGCCCCGGGCGAACGCCATCTCTTTGCGCCTCAATGGCATGGGCGGCATCTTCAATAATAATTAAATTATGTTTAGTCGCTATTTTTTTTAACTTCTTCATATCAACCATCTGCCCGTAAAGATGCACCGGTAAAATAATCTTGGTTTTCTTAGTTATTTTTGCCGCAACTTTATTTAAATCTAATAAGCCGGTTTCGGCGTTAACATCAACAAAAACCGGAACTGCCCGCTGGTATAAAATAACGTTACTGGTAGCTACATAAGAGAGAGGCGTGGTAATCACCTCATCCCCCTCTTGCACTCCGGCCATAATTAACGACAAATGCAAAGCGGCGGTGGCGCTGCTGGTCATTACCGCGTGTTTTATTTGCAGGTAGCGAGCTAATTTACTTTCAAATTCTTCGGTTACTTTTCCGGGCGCAAACCAACCCGACCGAATAATTTTATTCATGACCTTGATGTCTTGATTGGTTATGGCTGGTTTTAAAAAGCCTATTTTCATAATATAGACTTTAATTTTTATTATTAATTAACTGCAAGGCCTCTTGATAAATCTGTTCGGCTGTTTTTTTAATATCAAATAAACGGCCGGCCTTTTCATTATTAGCCAAACGCATTTTGTCTTTTTCTTCAGCCGACAAATTAAAAACTGAAAGGATTGCCGAAGCCAGAGCTTTGCGGTCGTCAATCGGCGCCAAAAAACCGTTAATTCCTTCGGTAATAGCTTCGCCGATACCGCCAGCATTATAAGCGGCCACTGGCAGGCCGACAGACATTGCTTCTTTTAGGGCAAGGCCCATGCATTCCCGCGGCGTTACTGAAGGAAAGCAGAAACAATCTGAAGCGGCATACAACTGCGCCAAATCATCTTCTGATAAACCATGTAAAAAATTTATTTTATTCCGGGGAAACTTTAATTCAGCTATTTTTTGCTCTATCTCCTCCATGTTGCCCGTGCCGCATAAAACAAGGTGTATTTTATCTAAATAATCCGGCAACTGTAGTAAGGCTTCAAATAATTGATCATGCCCTTTGCGCACTCGTAAAGCGCCAACGGCGGTAATTATAAATTTATCTTTGGGCAAACTAAATTTATTACGCAACATTTTTTTATCACTCACAGAGCAGTAATGGTTAAAAACAGCAAAATCAACTCCGCTGTACACAATTTTTAAGCGGGAAGTGTCTCTGAGATATTTCTTTGGACCTTGAGAACAATGCTCACTGGAAGATATAACTAAATCAACTTCATTCAACAGCTTGCGCCAGAGTTTGTGGTATCGGTCAGCAATATTTTCTCCGCCCTTGCCTAATTTATAAACAACTTCGGCTGAATTAATAAGAATAACTGGCAATTTATTTCTCCTCGCAATAATTAAGGAAACTAGGCTCTGGTAACCAGCGGTTTCAGTAATAATAATATCCGGCCTAACTAGCTTGAGCTGCTTTTCTAGAAATACTCCACGACCAGCGCAAAATAAAGGGAGAAGCTGAAGTTTTGGCGATACTTTAATCTGAACCCAAAGTAACTTTAAAAATAACCAAGGGTTCCTTAAAAAATTTTTGCCGACAAAAAAAACTTTATCAAGCCGAGAAGGTTTAGTAAAAAAATCGTAAATGTAATTTACTTTAGCACCTAAATCATCTTCCTGTTCATGCCGATGATAAACATGCAAATACACTTCAGCGCTTCTTGACCGCCAATGTTTAGCGTGCATTAGACAACGCTTCATAATTCCGCCGTAAGGGGGTGGTAAGCTATAACCATTATCGCCAGTAACAAAGATTATAGGATTTGTTGGATTTTCCATAAAAAAGTTAACTATTATTAAATAATAATGCCACTAACTACTGCTGTCAATTATTAAATAAATTTTTATCCCCTGCCCGGCAATCAAACAAATAACCGTTTATTTTCTTACTCTGCGTTTGAAAAACAGTTCCACAGCTCTGCAAATACTTCCAGAATATAGAGTATTTATTAATTTCCGGAAAATCAACTACGGTATAATATCCTTGATACTGTTGCATTTTTCGGCGGCTGGAATCCTCAAATAGCGGCTGAGTATAAAAACGTCCCCCGTGTTTGCCAGCCCTGTCTAGTTCATAGGTGCCAGTATCATTGTAAGTGGTGACTTTTCCTACATCATTATTATTAACTACCTCCTCAAATAAACTATTAGCAACTTTATCCGGGGAACCATATAACCAGCCGTAAGCCAATTCAGCGTTAAAGAATACACAATATATCAAGGCGGCTGTGAAAAACACGCTATTGGCTATAATTTTAAACTTAGCTGACTTATAGATGTCCCAAAAAACCATCGCTACTAAGGAAGTGAGCCAAAATAAAACAATAAACTTAACCGACATATAAAATCCTAACGGGCCGGAACCGCTGGAAAACGGCAACAGAAAACTAAAATCTAAATTTTTTATCTGTTCAAGGTAAGCGATTTTGGGCACGAGTGGCAGGATCTTATTATAAGATAAAGCCAGCCACGCCCCGAGCGGTAATAAAACTATGCCGCTGGCTATTAAATTTTTTGTTATGAAAGAACGCCCAGCTGAATTCTTTGCTTCATTAAACCAATGCGCTAACACATCTCCACCGATAAACACTAACGGTAAAATCAAAAACATCATGTAGCGGTCAATGGTGCGGTTGCTGAAATCAAACAGCACCAAATAAAAAAACAACCCGGATATAATATACCATGCCCAAAATTCGTGCCGCCGCCCAAAATTTTTTAAGTTTAACAGCAACAACAAAAAAGGAGACAAAAGCAGTATGGCTTTGGTGACTAAAAATAAAACTTGGAAATAATTGCGGCTCGAAAAATTAAACCAGGAAAAATTTCTGGTATACTCCAAAAATCTGACCGGTGAAAGCGGCGGGTACAGCCAATGCAGTAGTAATAAAATTATGGTTAATGCGGCCAGTACGGCCAAACTGACATAAAACACCCGCGCGAACAAACGGCGGTTAATAGCTGCTTGGTAACGGTGTAAATAATAAAAAAATAATCCCGGCGCTATCAGAATAAAACTGATTTTTGATAGCAGCCCGCCCAAAATGGCTATACTAAAAATTATCAGCCAGCGGCGATTAGCAACGCTCTGATTAAAATTTGGCCAATCAATTTTAGCAAAACTCCAAAGCGTCAACAAAATCCAAAACGGCAAAATGGCGCCGTCAATATCAATCTGGATGGAGGCAATTACGCTGTAAGGAGCTATGGCAAATAACAATAGTGAGCATAAAGCTGCCTTGGGGCCATAGTGTTCGCGCGCGATTGCAAAGATCAGCCAAAAGCAGGCGGCGGCGAACAACAATATCAGCCAGCGCAGATGATCATAACCAAACAACTCGCCAAAGTAATAGAAGGTGATCTCCGTTAGGGGCGGATGCACGCTTTCTCCCTGTAAACTAAAAACCGGATTAACTATGCGCGCCCATTTATGTTCATCCTGATGATAAATAAAATCAAGCAGCGGCAATCGGAATAGTAAAAATAAAACAAACAAGCCCAAGACGATGCTTATTTCTTTTTTGCCACTATTAACAAAGAAACTCCGAACGGATAAGAAATAATTTTTAATAGCCATATTTCCAATAAAAATATATTTTTGAGGACATAATTTATTAACTTATTGTTAATGTCAAAATCGGAACGACGGCGCAGCGGCATTATTTTAGCGGCCTGCCGTACTAAATAAATTAGCGGGAAAAGAAAAAAATTAAAGTAACCCACGCGCTCTATGCTAAAGCCGGCTGCTTGTATTTTAACTAATAATTCCTTTTTTGTATACCGGCGAAAGTGATGGGAAATTTCGTCCTGCAGACCCCATAAAAACATAAAAGCGGGGACCGTAACGATGGCAATTCCGCCCGGTTTTAAAACTCTGCCTATTTCCCTGATAGCCAGTTTATCGTCCCGAATATGCTCCAAAGTATCAAGGCACAGCACGGCGTCAAATTGTCCATTTGGATAATGTAACTGGGGCAAGACGCATACTGATAGCCCCCTTCTGCCCTGATTTTGCCCGTAACTGACGGCTTCCGCCGATATGTCGCAGCCGGCAGCGTCATATCCTGCCGCCTGCAGCTGCGCCACCAAAAAGCCGCTGTTGCAGCCGACATCAAGTATCACCGCTTTTTTGCCAGAGCCGTAATATTTTTTTAATAGCTGCCAGATAAGCAATCGCCGGCCGACAAACCACCAATGTCTTTCTTCTACTTCTTGATAGGTTGTATGCAAAATTTCGTCCATAGCTAAATATTGTCATTCTGGTTAGACTGGGTTTTAAAACCCAGTCTAACTCAAGTCTATACAAGTAGCTCTACCTATTGCTGGCTACTTAACGCGTCCCCCGAATTTCCAGGAATTGCCGTTACGACTAATAATGTAAACGCTGTCTTGATCTACGCGCCGGTTATTTTTAAGCCAACTCTCAATAGTTTCGCGGCTTAAATAAGTTGTCTGCGGCGTTATGAGTTGGTCAAAGGCAACATGGCGAAAAAAAGAAAATTCGCGCTTGGCTATCCAAAGGCAGTATTGATAAAGCGGCAACCTGCGCAGCCAAGTTAAGCGCGGCAGATAAAATAACAGCTTAGCGTATAAAAAAAATGGCACCGCCAGTGGTGTAGCTATTCCGTATTTTATCATCCACCAAGGCAGGCAACGGGACACTATTTTGCGCAATGGGTCAACTAAACATATAATCACGCCGTTGCCTTCGCGCGCGTAAACCCAAATATGGAATTGGCCGCCCGGCTTAACATTACGAATAACGGCGGCAAATCCCGCCCGCGGCTCTTGCAAATGATGCAGCACGCCAATACAGTATACCACGTCAAAGCCATCACTTTGCCATTCAACCAAATCGGCTTTGATGATTTGCCAATGCTTGAACGGCAAAGCCGCCAGATTTTTTTTGGCCGCCGCCACTGAATCGCCCAAGTCAACGCCGACCAACAGTGACGGCTGCCAATTAGCCATGTGCGTAAGCAAGCTGCCGTTGCCGCAGCCTAACTCTAACACTTTTTTTCCTTGAGCGTCATCTTTAGTTAAAGGCGTGAGCCAGTCAATAAATTGCTCATGAGTATAAATTGATCCCGCCGGCAGATTATTCCATGATTGGGCAAAAGCGGCGGCGGTTGATTGGTCAGTGGTGAAGGTCATAAGTTACTTAACGCAAATAAAATTAAATTCTACTTCATCAAAGCCTCCCACCCAATAGCACCAAATTCGGCTGCAAAATCCTTGATTCAAGTTAGCTAGAAAAGAAATTATTGCATTAATCATCCGCAGAATAAAAATGCTGATTTTCCCGTAGCCCAAATATGGTAAGAGGTGAAAAAAGGCGAGCCAGTGCAAACGCATTTTGGCTAATTTAAACTCCACGCCGTAAAAGCCGGAGCGAGTGAATTGCCGATTAAAATAAAGCGGAAAAGTAACGTCAAAACCGTGCGCGTGCTCGGCGTGCGTAAAGCCGCGGCTGAAATGCGGCACTTTAATTAACAATTTGCCGCCGGGCTTTAAAATACGATGCAATTCCTTCATTACGGCGAATGGCTTGTCTAAATGTTCTAAAATGTGCGAGGCCTCAATCAAATCAAAGGTATTATCCGCGAACGGGTAAGGAAATTTGTTTAAATCATGTCTGACGTCCGGCTCTGTCAGCGACTGCCAATCTAAATTAACATAGCCGGCTTTTTTTTCTTCGCCGCAGCCTAAGTTTAATTTGGTTAAATTATTATCCATATTATTTTTATTTTAACCACCTTTTCTGCCACAACTGAAAACAAAGTAATGTCCAAAGCGGCTTTCTATTATCCGCCCGGCGCTCAATATGGTCTTTGACTAATTTAGAAACAAAAACGGAATTAAACAAACCTTGTCGCCGTAGATAACCTTCCGATAATAATTCATCCAGCAGCGGCCGCAAATCTGCCGTTAGCCATTGCGCCAGCGGAATGCCAAAACCTTTTTTTGGACGGCGCACAATTTGGGGCGGCAATTTATCTTGCATTAATTTCTTTAAAATAAACTTGGTCGTCAGCCCCCTGATTTTCAAATTAAGCGGCAGGCTATTAACAAGATCAACAACTTGAAAATCCAAAAAAGGCGCCCGCACCTCCAGCGCGTTGCCCATGCTCGCGCGGTCAACTTTTACCAGTATATCATCCATTAGATATGTTCTCAAATAAGCATAAATCAACTTATTCCAGTCGGGCTGCTGCCTGACGTTTGCCTCATAAGCATCCAGCTCTTCGTATTCGTTAACTGCTTGCAGTTCGCGCCAAACTTCGGGGGCGAAAAGCTGCGCGCGTTGCTCGCGGCTAAAAGAGCCAAGCCAACTTGCGTGGCGCCGCAGGATGTTTTTTTCTCCGTCACCGGCAATAAATTTTTTTAGTTTAAAATCAAAACTGATATTTTTAAAAGAAACAGGCCAATTGAGCGCAATTGCTTCAATTATTTTCTGCCTGATAAATATGGGAATTTTTTCGTAAATTGCCGCGAATTTTTCAGCCGGAAAAGTATCATAGCCGCAAAATAATTCGTCGCCGCCGTCCCCGCCCAAAGCTACCGTTACTCTTTCTTTGGTAAATTCAGACAATAAATAGGTCGGCAGTATTGAAGCGTCCCCGAGCGGCTCATCCAATAAATCAGCGATGCGCGGGATTAAATCCAAAGAATCTTTAGCGCTTAATATTTTTTCATAATGCTCGGTGCCTAAATGTTTGGCGGCTAAGCGGGCGTATTTTGATTCGTCAAAGCTGTCTTCTTTAAAGCCGATAGAAAAAGTTTTTATTGGCTTGACGCTGTTTTGTTGCGCGTAGTAAGCAATGGCTGAACTGTCAATGCCGCCGCTTAAAAAAATTCCTAACGGCACGTCGCTCACTAATCTTGTTCTAACTGCTTCATTTAGCCGCTTATCTAATTCATTAATGACTTCTTCAATTCGTAATTCGTAATTCGTAATTCGTAATTCAAAAATTATGTCCCAAAATTTTGTTTTAACAACTTTTCGACCGTCATAAGATAAATAATGCCCCGGCTCTAATTTATAAATGCCTTTGAAAATTGAGTGCGGCGTCGGCACATACTCATAAAGCAAGTATTTATTTAATGATTCTAAGTTAATCTCCCGCCGGCAATCAGGATGTTGCAGTAATGCCTTTAACTCCGAGCCAAAAATTAAAGTAGTGCCAAAAATTCCCCAATACAGCGGCTTTTTGCCTAAGCGGTCGCGCGCTAAAATAAGCTTATCTTGGCGCGCATCATATAAAGCGATAGCGAACATGCCGTTTAATTTTTTGAATGCCTCAACGCCAATGGCAGCGTATAAATTAATAATGACTTCGGTGTCGGAATTACCCCTGAATTTATATCCTTGGTTAACAAGTTCCAGTCTTAATTCCTGAAAATTATAAATTTCGCCGTTAAAAACCAGCCAGATGTCTTGGCTGTCGTTAGTCATGGGCTGATGCCCGGCGGGAGATAAATCAATAATAGCGAGCCGCCGGTGCCCCAAACCGATTGGGCCGTCTAAATAAAAACCTTCGTCATCGGGTCCGCGATGGCGAAGCGCGTTTGTCATCTTTGCTAAAATTTCCTGATTGCCACTACCAAAATAACCGGCGATGCCGCACATATTAATCTCTTAATTAACTTTATATATTTCCACAAACGGCCCTGTTTTTTCAACCTGCCGCAAGTCAGCGTAAGGATGAAGCATGTTGTTGGCGATGTCGGCTGCGTCTGCCGGCGCCGGTAAAGGATAGTATGCCTGCAGTAAATTCATGTTCAGCACGGCTGCGTTGCGCCTAAAAACTGCGCGCTCCTCATTATTCCAAAAAGAAATAACGGCGTACTGAAAATCCGGCAAAATATCTTTAAAACTATCGATGCCGCCGAACCCTTGCGCCGTGACAACAAAATAGCGCGGCTGGGGCAAATCTATCTGGTCAGCGGCAATGATAAACCGCCGCTCGACCGTGTCTTTTTTAGGGCTCAAACCCTTAAGATAGAGCGCTGCCGCTTTATTTTCCGGCAAATCAAGATAAGGGTTGCCTGATAGTATCACCGTATCAGCGGGAACATTATTAAAAATCCATTGCCGCGCCAAGAGCAAAGTATTCGGCTTAAGTATATTTTTTGTCCATACTAGCGGCAGATACATTATTATCACTATCACCACTAAATACCATAATAAACGTTGCCATGATTTTGCCAATCTATCCGCCAGCCAAACTAGGAAATAACTCACTGGCAAAATCAAAAAAGGAATGGTCGCAATGATAAAGCGCGGCTCCGAATGGATTGAATAGGAAATAGAAATCACCCACGCCAAAATGAAAGCGATAAAACCAAGGCAAAGCGCTGGGTATTTTTTATAAAATAAAATTAAAGCTGGCATGGCTGCTACCGCTAACAAGGCGTCATAATTAAATAATACTTTGCCGTAAAAAGCGATGTTGCTCCATAGGGTCCAGTCGCGGTTTACGCTTTCAATGCCGGGTTGCTGGAGATAAATAAGAAATCCGGTGGGGTTAAGATAATACCAAAACCCAAGCCAAACTACCAGATAAAATTGTAAATAAATAAACTGGCGATACCTACTCCACCACCCCCTACCAAAGCTTATAAAATCCCTCAAATTATATTTATAAAAATATAAAATTAAAAAAACTAAGTAAATTAAAGCGCTCGCTAAATGTACCCCCAGCGCCAGAGCGGTGACTAGGCTGATAAAAAAATAGTCCTTCGCTTGGGGTTTATCTTTGGTGAAAAAAACATAATAAACATAGACGGCTGTCAATAACAACAAAATCTGCAAAGCCCAGGCGCGGGCAAAATGCGTTACCTGAAAAAACATTAAATTAAAAGAGAGTAAAAAACTCGCCAGTATGGCTACTTTTTTATTTACAAAAATGCGGTTCGCTAATTTGTACATTAGGTAACCGGCCGCCGTGGCGAATAAAGCGGTAATAAGCCGCGCGAACGGCAAAAAGTAGCCGTAATCCAAAATCACAAATTTTTTTAATTCCGTAAAATCAGCGAATAACCCGGAAAACTTCAAAAACAAAACCAGCGCGGCGTAAAACGGCAACTGCGCGTAAGCGGTTACCGGCAGATGATAAAACGATTGGTAATTGGGACGCAAACTTTGGTCGTTCATCATTTTAAAAATCGCACCCATGGTCGTTACTTCGTCGCCAACGGTATTTTTAAGGGGGAAGCTATAAAATAGACCAGGAAGATGCAACAAAAATGCAATTGCCAATATAGCAATCAAAGCCGTATGATAATTTATGTATTTAGCAACGTATTGACGAATAGCAAACATTATTCTAAAAATTAATTTTAGCTTTAATTTGATATGGCTTTTTATCCTGCGCTTCATAGTACACGCGCATAATCATTTCGGCGATAATACCTAAAACAACTAACTGAATGCCAATAATGAGCAAAAGCGCGGAAAATGTCGGCAGAGGCGTCGCTACCAAATCGCGGATATGAAAGAGTTTAAGCGCGACTGAAGCGATGCCGGCAACTAGACCGAGAAAAAAAGAGATGAAGCCAATACCGCCAAAAAAATGCATCGGGCGATTAATATACTTTGATAAAAAAATAATCACGACTAAATCTAACAGCACTTTAAAGGTGCGCGATATCCCGTAGTGTGTTTGTCCGCTGCCGCGCGGGCGATGGTTAACCACAATTTCTTCTACTCTGCCGCCGTGCCAAGCCGCGTACGCCGCGATAAAACGATGCATTTCGCCATATAAGCTAACTCCCTGGATTACGCCCCGGCGATACGCTTTCATAGTACAACCGTAATCGTGGATTTTAACGCCAGTAATAAGACCGATTAACCAGTTAGCGATTTTAGAAGGAATGACGCGGGAAAATAATTTATCCCGGCGATGCTTGCGCCAACCGGAAACTACGCTCGCTCCCGCCGCAATTTTTTCTAAAAAATGAGAGATGTCGCGCGAGTCATTTTGTCCATCGGCATCCATGGGTATAATGACCGCACCCTGGGCGGCGCTGATTCCCGCCGACAGTGCCGCGGTTTGGCCAAAATTATGCTTAAAAACAATCACTTTGAACGACGGGTCAAACGATGATAATTTCTTTAAAATTTCAAGGCTGCTGTCTTGAGAACCGTCTTCAACACAAATTATTTCGTAGCTTTTTCCTAACGCATTTAAAACATCTTTAGTCTCTTGGTATAATAAGTTAATATTTTCAGCTTCATTATGTATCGGCAAGATAATGGAAATATCTATCGCGCTGTCGGTTTGTTCATCTGCAAGATAATTTTTGGATGATAATTTATCCATGGTGGTGATTTTTTAATAGCTCAAACTCTTGCTGCCAATGATAATTGCCCCAATGTTGGTATTTTTTTCTTAATGCTTCGTCCTCAATGCCCGGATGGCATCCCAGTTCAACCGTTGCGTTAGGATATTGGTTAGCGATATGATTGGCATATTCTAGGTAGCTTTTATCTAAATTGCCAGCGTTCACAACGCCTACGAAAAAATCGTTAATTTGCAGGCCGGCTGTTTTTATTTTAATTTTAGCCGACCTTGACAGCCAGCGCAGAAACAATAGTTGAAACTTTCTAAATAACTTACCGCCCCCAAAATTAATCGGTTCGTTCACGGTTCGAATATAGGCGATGTTATATTCTTGGGCAAGCTTAATGACAATATTTGTAATACTTGGCAGTAAATGTAAATGTTGATGGCTATTAATAAATTGGGGCTTAATTCCACTAGCAATAATTTTATCTAACTGGACCCTTGCTTCTTGTTCTATCTCCATCAACTTGATTAATCCTAATATATACTTAATAACAAATAATTTATAATTGCCGGGCAACTTTACGCCGCTTAGAGATTTTTCTTCCACCCAAACTAAATGCGCTCCGATATTTAAATTGCTGACTGCTCCGGATTTTATTTTGGAAACCGCGTCGTCAAAAGCAGCGCCGTTAGCCATTAAAGCTGCTCCGTTAATTTTACCTGCTGTTAATAAATAGATAATCCCGTCGTTAACGCAAGTAGCAAGACCAAAGTCATCAGCAATTATTTTTAACATACCATTGACGATTTTAAAAGTTGTGTATGCCGTAGAGGCTGCGCTCTGCCTGCCCTCGTTCAATATTCATAGTCTCGGATATTATATATAAAGGGCGGCCTTTGATTTCATAAAACATTTTATAGAGATATTCTCCGATTACGCCCAGAACTATTAATTGAATGCTGCCTAAAAATAAAACTAATACCACCAGTGTCGCCCAGCCGGCAATGAGCGGGTTGGGGCGAGTATAATGGTCCCAAATTACATAAGCTGCAAAAAAGATGCTGGCCACTAAAACCAACAACCCCGCCCAAAAAGCGAGCCGCAACGGGGCGGCAGAAAAAGAGGTTACCCCGCTCAAAACTAAGCTGGTTAACCTTTTGAAAGTATATTTTGCTTCGCCGGCTTGCCTGGCTTGCACCGCGTAGGGAATATAATATTTCTTAAAACCGACCCATTGCACTATCCCCCTTAAAAATCTTTCTTTTTCCGGCAATTGCTTTAAAACGGCGACCACCTGCCGGTTATATAAAGCAAAGTCGGAAGAATTTTTAAATTGCAGGCCGGACATGGCGCTTAACGCCCGATAGATTGTCTTACCGATTATCTCCCGCAACCAAGAATTCTGCTGGTTTGACGTCCGCTCGCCGATCACGATGTCGAAGCCGGCTTGGGCGTGTTTAATAAATTCAGGAATTAAGGACGGCGGGTGCTGCAAATCTCCATCCATGGTGACGACCACCTCTCCTTGGGCAAAATCAATCCCGGCGTTAAAAGCCGCCTGATGGCCAAAGTTTCTGGAAAACTTTAAAACTTTAAAGCGGCTGTCTCTGGCGGCCGCTTCTTTTAATAATAACGGCGTCCGGTCGTTAGAGCCATCGTCAACCAAAATAATTTCGTAGCTTTGCCCTAAGGAGTCGCAAACCGCGCCCAACTCCGGCAATAATTTAGGCACGACTTCTTCTTCGTTGAAAAGAGGAATAACTATTGATAAATATGGATTGCTTATTTCGTTCATTTGGTAATTGTTATAAATAAAACTTATTGTCGTTTACTTTGTAAAGATGCTAAAGTTTTATCTAAACCTTCAGCTAAGCTGACTTGCGGCTCGTCTTTCAGCATTTTTTTCATAAAACTAACGTCCGGCGTGCGGTATTTTATTTCTCCTTTGTTTCTCGCGGGTTGAAATAATATTTTAACTTTGGGGAATTTTTTCTTTACTGCGTTAGCCAAATCAATTATCCGCATTGAGTGCCCGGAGCCGATATTCATCGGCCGGCCGTTCACTTTGTCGTTGCAGAATGATTTTAAAGTTAATCTGATATTATCATCGGCATAAACAAAATCTCTCGTCTGCCCCCCGTCGCCATAAATTAGTAAGGGTTTGCCAGCTAAGCCGTTGCGCAGAAATATGGAAACGACAAAGCCGGAATCGCCAAAATCCTGCCTCGGCCCGTAGACATTAAAAAACCGAACAATCGTTACCGGTATGCCGTAAGTTTCGTAATATGCCTGGAAATACTGTTCGCCTAATATTTTAACCAAACTATAAGGCCATCGGCCGTTAAAAGTATCGTCTTCCGCTATCGGCAATTTAACCGGCTCGCCGTAAACCTCCGAAGATGAGGTAAACAGTATTTTTTTAACTTGATATTGTTTTGAGCATCCGGCAATATTTTTAATCCCTTCTATATCCTCAAAGACCGCGAGCGGATTATTGGCCGTCCTCTTGACGCCTACCATCGCCGCGTAGTGCATCACGTAATCCGGCCGCTCTCGCTTAAAAACCGGCTTAAGCTGTTTAATATCATTAACATTTTTTTTATAAAATTTAAACTGGCGATTGCTTTTTAAATGAGTAATATTGGCTAATTTGCCGTTGGATAAATCGTCAACGCAAATTACCGAGGCGCCTTGATTAACCAACGCATCGCACATATGAGAGCCTAAAAATCCGGCGCCGCCGGTAACTAAAAATTTTTTATTTAAAATTTTTAAAGACCCGTTGTTAAATGCGCCTTTATTTTTCTTTTTCTGCATAAACATTATTGTTTAAAATGGATAATATTTTTTTTATAAATTCCGGCAAACTGTGCTTTTGCACTACTATCT
>MFFV01000028.1:0-5749 GCA_001777995.1 Candidatus Falkowbacteria bacterium RIFCSPLOWO2_02_FULL_45_15
GTTGCGGGGGCCGGACTCGAACCGGCGACCTCCAGGTTATGGGCCTGGCGAGCTGCCAACTGCTCTACCCCGCGATAAATCAATTTGCAATTAACAATTATCAATTACGAATTTTAATTCGTAATTTTAAATTGATTATTGATGTCTGTGCGCCCGGATGGATTCGGACCATCGACCCCTGCCTTATAAGGGCAATGCTCTACCGCTGAGCTACGGGCGCGCATAGCGCGGTTCGCCTGTTTATTGTATTACTTTATTTTATTTTTTTCAATAAAAAAAGCTCCCGTATCGGAGCTATTTTATAAACGCAAATAGCCCCATAATCTATTTGCTTAACCAATTTTTAGTATTAACAGGCGCCAATTTCCCTCATGCTAAAACTTACGCTTTAGCACAAAGGCGACCATCCCGCAATCCTGCGGGATACTCCTTAGAAAGGAGGTGATCCACCGACAGCTTCCGCTACCGGTGCCTTGTTACGACTTCACCCTTATCATCGGTTTCACCTTCCCCCGCCCTTTTGGCACTATTCTTTCAAGCTATTGTTTATTCTTTTTTTTAGATGACCTATAACACTTCCATGATGCTTTAATTTTTTCTCTCTTGCTAAAGCATCTTTTTTACTTAGATATGCTTCATAATAAACAAGTTTAAAGGGCGCATAAGCTTTCGTTGATAAAACTTGTTTATTATTATGCTCATAAAATCTTCTTTTAAGATCATCAGTAAATCCTATATAGCTGAAATTTGTTTGCGTTAGACTGTGTAAATAATAAACATAATACATATATTTAATTATATCACAGCTAATGCCAAAAGGGCGGGGTTCGGGTGCCCCCGACTCTCTTGGTGTGACGGGCGGTGAGTACAAGACCCGAGAACGTATTCAACGCGCCATGGCTGATGCGCGTTTACTAGCGATTCCGGCTTCATGGAGTCGAGTTGCAGACTCCAATCCGAACTGAGAGAGGTTTTATAGGATTTGCTCCGCCTCGCGGCTTGGCTTCCCATTATACCTCCCATTGTAGCACGTGTGTCGCCCAGGATGTAAGAACCATGCTGATTTGACGTCGTCCCCTCCTTCCTCCCAGCCCCAAACGCGCTTCGCGCTTCAATTATCAATTACGAATTATCAATTACGAATTTTAATTTTTAATTCGTAATTTTTAATTGATAATTTGCGTACGCAGTACGCTTAGGGCTGGGCAGTTTCCTAAGACACATGAAACTTAGGATAGGGGTTGCGCTCGTTTCCCGACTTAACGGTACATCTCACGACACGAGCTGACGACAACCATGCAGCACCTGTCCAGCACCCTCGAAGGCCTTCCCATCTCTGGGACATGCAGCTGGATGTCAAACCCTGGTGAGGTTCCTCGCTTATCGTCGAATTGAACCACATGCTCCACCGCTTGTGCGGGTCCCCGTCTATTCCTTTGAGTTTTAGCCTTGCGGCCGTACTCCCCAGGCGGGATGCTTAACGGGTTTCCTTAGGTAGACAGCACTGGCAGGGTCGATACTGCCAATACTTAGCATCCATAGTTTAGGGCGTGGACTACTGGGGTATCTAATCCCATTCGCTCCCCACGCTTTCGTCGTTCAGCGTTAGAATCCGTTCTAGCAAGCTGCCTTCGCATTTGGTGTTCTTGCTGATATTAATGGATTTAACCCCTACACCAGCAATTCCGCTTGCCTCTCCCGGCCTCAAGTGTAACCGTATCTCCCGCAGCCCCGAAGTTAAGCTTCAGGATTTAACAAAAGACGTGTTACACCACCTACCGACGCTTTACGCCCAATAAATCCGGATAACGCTTGGGGCTCTCGTATTACCGCTGCTGCTGGCACGAGATTAGCAGCCCCTTATTCATGAGGTACCGTCATTTGTTCGTCCCTCATAAAAGCCGTTTACACCCCGAAGGGCTTCTTCCGGCACGCGGCGTCGCTCCCTCACGCTTGCGCGCATTGGGGAATATTCTTGACTGCAGCCTCCCGTAGGAGTCTGGGCAGTGTCTCAGTCCCAGTGAGCCGGGTCATGCTCTCACACCCGGTACTCGTCATAGCCTTGGTAGGCCGTTACCCTGCCAACAAGCTGATGAGACATAGGCCCCTCCTTGAGCCCCGCCTTGCGGCGGGTTTAAGTGAGAATGTCTTAAGACCCCTCACTTTCATTGAGGATTATCCCCGCTTTCGCGGGGTTATACTCATCTCAAGGGTAGGTTACCAATGTGTTACGCTCCCGTTTGCCACGCATTCCGCATTGCTGCGGAACACGTACGACTTGCATGCCTTAGACACGCCGCCAGCGTTCATCCTGAGCCAGGATCAAACTCTCAGTAAAAATTCGAGAACTTGATTAAAGCTCTATGTAATAATTTTTGTTTTAGATTTAATTGGCGCCTTTTAATACTAAAAATAAAATAGTTTGACGTATTGCAATATTCAGTTGTCAACGAACATCACTACTAATTACCAATCACTTACAAATATACTAATACCTTAAAATTATTTCATTTCTTATTAAAGGTTTTTATACCGACAAAGTTTATATTAGTATATTGGTAGTTAATTCATAATTAGTAGTGAGCAGAAAAAAACAGAAATACTCTAATTCCTTAAAGTATTACTGTTTTTCTCCAAAGCACGCGTTTAGTTGTCAAGTTTTTATGCTTTTGAAATGGTTAGGTTTAAGTAAGTAAAAAAAGAGCAAAGTTTATGTGTACTGTTATCTTAAGCTATTGGGGAAAAGGTGTCAAGGGGAAGGGCAACCAGTAACGAGTAACGGGTAATGAGAGTAGTAAAGTTGGTTAGTTTTGGCAAGGATGTTATAATAATATCTATATGGCTGAAGAGCAAATGAAATATAAATTTCCGTCCGGCTTTATTTGGGGCACGGCAACAAGCGCGCATCAAATTGAGGGCGGCAACGAAAATAACTGGACCGAATGGGAGCAGGACGGCCACATCAAAGACGGCTCTGTTTCCGGCCGCGCCGCCAATTCCTACGAACTGCATGCCGAAGACATTAAGTTAGTTAAGGAATTAAACAACAACGCTTATCGTTTTTCCATTGAGTGGAGCCGCATTGAGCCGCAACGAGGGCGCTGGGATAAAGTGGAATTGCGCCATTACCAAAAAATAATTGAAGAATGTCGGCGCAATGACATTGAACCATTCGTCACGCTTTATCATTGGACCCAGCCGCTGTGGTTTGCCGAAATGGGAGGGTGGCTGAATAAACAGTCGCCCCTAATTTTTCGCAATTATGTCGAACAAGTGGTAAAATTTTTAGGGAGCGGCGTTACTTTTTGGTGCACGATCAATGAACCGATGGTGTACGCTTACAACTCTTATTGGCTGGGCAAATGGCCGCCGCAGGGCAAAAGTTTTTTTAAATTTAACCAAGTGATCAACAATTTAGCCCAAGCGCACCGGCTCGCTTATTTTATTCTCCACGAAAAAAACAGCCGCTGTCAGGTTGGGGCGGCAAAAAACAATCAATTTTTTGAACCCTATTTAGACACTTGGCTCAACCGAACGGCAGTCAATTTTATCCGCCGTTACTGGAACCACTCTTGGCTAAAAAAAATTAAAGACACGTCAGACTATTTAGCCGTTAATTACTATTTCCATAATCTGTTGTACGTGTCGTTGCGGGGGTACGTGCTGATGAACGAAAATAAAATAATTTCTGATTTGGGTTGGGAAGTATACCCGGAAGGCATAGGCGCCGTGCTGAAAGAACTGCGGGGGTATCAGTTGCCCATTTATGTTTTAGAAAACGGTTTGGCCGACGCGTCGGATGAAAAGCGGGCGGATTTTATCCGCGCGCATCTGCGATCCGTGCGCCAAGCAATTGCCGAGGGCGCGGACGTGCGCGGCTATTTTCATTGGTCGTTAATGGATAATTTTGAATGGGCGGACGGCTTTGAGCCGAAGTTCGGTTTGTACCAGGTTGATTTCAAAACATTTAAGCGCACGCCGCGGCCAAGCGCGGCCGCGTACGCGGAGATTTGTAAAAATAATGGATTATGACAATTATTCAATTAAAAATTACGAATTACGAATTAAAGAATAAGATTTGTATTCGTAATTGATAATTCGTAATTGATAGTTGATTATGTGGCTTTACATCACAATTGTTGCCTATTTTTTCAATGCCGGCGTTTATGTCGCCGACAAACATTTTTTATCAAAAAAAATACACTCCTCCATCGCTTACGCTTTTTATGTCGGCATCTGGAGCATCGGCAATCTTATTTTTTTATGGTGGGCGCCGTTTTTGCCTCCTTGGCCATGGCTCGCGATTGATTTAGCCGCCGGAATATTATTTTTGTGGGCGTTAATTGCCTGGTACAAAGCGCTGCACCAGAGTGACGCGACTAAAGTCGTGCCGATAGTAGGCGCTTTTGTCCCGATATTCAGCTTCATTTTCTCCTACCTTTTCTTTGGGCACGTCTTTAGCGGACAGGAGTTTCTGGCCTTTATTATTTTATTAACTGGAGGCATCCTCATCTCAGTGAAGCAGCGGCAGCAGCGCTGGTGGCAATGGCTGCTGGACAGAACGCGCATTTTTTTTGGGTCTAAGAGCGCGGAGCTGCATCCCACGCGGCGGCTAATCGTTAACTCTGTTGTTTCCGCTTTTGTTTTTGCCGCTTATTACGTTTTAATAAAATATATTTTTTTGCACCAGCCGTTTTTAGGCAGTTACGTTTGGACGCGGCTGGGCAGTTTTTTAGGCGCGCTGTTTTTAATCGTGCCCCGGCGCAACTGGGATATTATTTTTGAGCCGCAAAGAAAAACGGAAGCGATCAAAAATTTGCCGCTCTTTTTGGGCATCCGCTTGCTGGCGGTTATTGCTTTCATTCTGCTTAACTACGCCATCAGCTTAGGCAATGTCGCGCTGATTAACGCCTTGCAAGGCATACAGTACGTTTTTTTGATTTTTATCGTGCTGTTTTTGTCCGAGAGTTATCCGGGCATTTTAAAAGAGGAAATGAATAGGGCGGTGTTGGCGCAGAAATTAATCGGGGGTATTTTAGTTGGGGTTGGTTTATACTTGTTAATGTAAAATTTTAAAATTTTGAAATTAACTAATTGTTTGAAAATTATGAAATTATGAAATTAATAATTTATTTTAAGCGTCATAAATTTTTATTTGCTTTTTTGATAGTAACAGCTGCAATTATTGTCCTGTTGCCTTTAGCGAGCGTCCGCCCGATTTACGACCCGGACGAATTATCTTACGGCGTAACTTTTTCGCCGCGTCTCGTGCGCGGCATGGGGCTAAACTGGCAAGCCGCGTTTACCGCCGCCTTGGATGATTTGGGCGTGCGGCAGTTTCGCCTAATGGCTTATTGGGACGAAATTGAATATAAGGCGGGCGTGTTTAATTTTGCTGATTTAGATTGGCAGATCAACGAAGCGGCCCAAAGGAACGCCAGCGTCATTTTAGCTCTTGGCTACCGCCTGCCTCGCTGGCCGGAGTGCCATTCCCCCGAGTGGGCGAAAGATTTAACCGCTCAAGAGAGGCAGGAAAAAATTTTCAATTATTTAAAGCAAGTAATTGAGCGGTATCAAGACCGAAGAAACATTATCGCTTGGCAGGTAGAAAACGAGCCGTTCTTGCCGCACTTTGGCGACTGTCCAAAATTAGACAAAAAATTTTTAGACCAAGAAATAAAATTAGCGCGCTCGCTTGACCGGCGGCCAATCATCGTTACTGACAGCGGCGAGTTGAGCTTTTGGGTGC
>MFFV01000028.1:5760-20810 GCA_001777995.1 Candidatus Falkowbacteria bacterium RIFCSPLOWO2_02_FULL_45_15
CGAGCCGACATTTTCGGCACCTCGCTTTACCGCGATACCTATAGTTACCATTTTAATCGCTACATCCATTACCCGCTTACGCCCGGATTTTTTCGCCTGAAAGCGAATCTGACGGAATTTTTAAGTATGCCCAAACCGCGCGATATCGTGGTAATTGAATTGCAAGCCGAACCTTGGGGGCCAAAGCCCTATTACCAATTGACAAAAGAGGAAGGCGAGCGCACGATGAATTTAGAGAAATTCAGGGATATTTTGGAGTTTGCCCGCCGTTCGTCTTTCCGCGAATTTTATCTCTGGGGCGTGGAATGGTGGTATTGGGAAAAAGAGGTTAACGGAGATAAGACGATGTGGGAGGAAGCCAAAAGTTTATTTTAGAAATTATTCCAAAGCTCAAATTGTTCCCCGCCTGCCATAGCTGGCACTGCGGGCAGGCAAATTATTCCAAAACAAATCTTAACACTAAATGTTTAAAATTTTAGTTTTTGGATTTTGATATTGGCTTGGAATAATTTGAAATAATTTAGATTTTGGATTTGAAATACTAAATACTTTACAATATGCCAGAAGAAAAAAAAATACAATATTCCATCGGCGTAGACATCGGCGGAACGAAGATGTCCGCGGTTTTATTTGATTTAGTTAAAAAGGAAGTAGCGGCAGACTATAAGCTCGCGACGCCGAAAAATAGTTTGGAAAAATTTTTAGTGATGTTGCAGGCCTTAATTGATCCCCTGTTGGAGCGGGCCAAGAAAGGCAAGGGCCAGGTCACTAAAATCGGCATCGGCGTGCCGGGCATCATCAGCGCGCCTACTAATAAAAACGAACAAGGAGAAGTATTGCACTGTAATAATTTAAAAATTTTAAATGAGGCGCCGATTGGAAAAATATTGCAGGAAAAATATCAATTGCCCGTATGGGTTGATAACGACGCGAACTGCTTTTTGCGCGCCGAACTCGCTTTGGGCGCGGTTAAAAATTCCGCGAGCGCGGTCGGCATCACGCTTGGCACCGGCATTGGCGGCGCGATTAGCATTAATCGCGACATTTTCCAAGGGGTGCATGGATCGGCCGGCGAGCCGGGGGCAATGGTAGTGGATGTAGTAGACAATACGCCGATGACTTTAGAAGAAATTTATCATAATTTAACGCAAGGCAATCCGCAAGCCAAAGCCGAAGAAGCGTTTCACGGCGACGAGTTAGCGCTCAAAGCGTATCAGGAGTTTGGCCGGTATTTGGGCTTGGCGCTGGCGAGCATCGTTAATTTGGTGGACCCGGAAATTATCGTTATCGGCGGCAGCGCCATGCACTCGGGGGAGCTGTTTTTAGCCGAAGTAAAAAAGAGCTTAAGGGCAAAAATTTTATCGCCGAAATTGAAAAAAATAAAAATAGTGCCGGCAAAGTTAGCCCAAGCCGGGGCGATTGGAGCGGCGCTGCTCTAAGTCGCTTAACGCATAACTCGTAGCATAAATACAAAAAAATACAGCCGAGGGGCCGTTTTTTTAAATTAGCGATATTTTTTAAGCATCAATACAAACCAGATATTGGATATTAAGATATTAGATATTAATGAAACTTTCAAACTCTCGGCATTTAATATCCCAATATCTAATATCCAATTTAATTAGAATTAGGATTATTTGGGTCAACTACTCTACCAAAGTCGTCTGTTTGTATTCCTCCACTGCCTCCTCCCACCGCTCCGATGCCTTTGAAGATAATAAAATTAACCAAGGCGTAAGAAGCAAAGATGATAAATAGTCCTAAAGTCGCCCAGATTAAAACGTCTTTGCCCTGTTTTACTTTTTCATCGTTGCCCCCCGAAGTCATCCAGAGCAAGCCGCCGTAGATGAACATAATTAAAGCCAGCGAGCCGACTACTCCCAATACGCCGTTAATGACGCGGCCGATAAGTCCGGGGATGCCGCCCGGCACGTCGCCAGTGGTGTTGGTGAGGGGGTTGGTGAGGGAGACGGGGCCGCCGGAGCCACTGGTTATATTGGTGTTTCCTCGTGGCGCGTCAGGAGGAGTTACTTGAGCATAAACGAAATTAGTGGTAATGTTAAAAATGCTTAAAGCAGACAAGAGGCAGAGGACGATGAATAATTTTTTCATATATCTTAGTTAGTATATCATTATTATAGCATAGAATAAAAAAAGAGGGAGATACGCGAACATTCTCCCTCCTCAGCAACTAAGCACATAAAGAACATTATTTTTCTCGCTCAACGGTGAGTTTCACTATCTTGCCGTTGGCGGCTTCAATCCAGAGAGTCCCCGTGGCATAGGCGCGGGGGCAAACAGTTTCAAATTTATCTTGAAACGTCTGCCAGTATCCGCCCCAATACACTCGAAGCTCCCCAGAAGTTTCCAGACGAATCCTGTCTTCCGGCTGGATTATTTCTCCAAACCGGACCGTTGGCACGAAATGTTCGGAGCCAGTCGTCTCGTCAAATCCCGTGCCGGCGTAGGTCGCCTGGAAAACGACCTTAAATTTTTCCGAGGGGTGGGGGGGCTCAACAGCCACCTCCCTGTTGCGAACCCACCCCATCGGTGATTTGCGTGTAAACTCCCTGTTACTATCGGGGAGCATAACACAAATCAAGGTGTGCATGCCGTCTTTTCTTTCCCCCTCTTTTTCAAGATAGGGGTAACGGACGGCTGGGTCAAGATTGGTCGTTGCCTCAAACAGTAGTGTGGCGGAGTCTTCTTTATAAATTTTCACTTCACTACTTTTTGGGCGAACCATTAATCCTAACTCCTTCATCATGTTCAGACGATCAACTTCAATCGTCTGCGCGGTTTTTTCCAGATAGACCGCGGCCCACTTGTCATAGGCCTCCACAATGCCATGGAGCATGAGGCAAATCGCCACAATGACCATGGATAGAGCGACCAACCGCTTGGGCCACTTCATCTGCGGAAAAACAACCGCGAAGAAGATTGACCCAAGAGTTAGGACGATATAGGGAGCAAAAATACGAATCGCCCCAAATATCGTCCGGTCAAACACCGCCCAGTCGTCATACGCCCCGAGGAGCGTATGTTTTCCCACAGTATACGCAGTCAACGCTACGACTATGTACACCAATGAGAAAAGCATTACCGCTTTGGGCGTGCTAGTAATGGGCTTGAAATACGGCACCGCTACCTGCATCGCCCAAATACCGGCAATGAAGAAAGGGATAATAATAAAGCCGATTTGAATTCCGGTGAAGTATCCGAGGATACTCACCAAAATCCAAACAGCCGCTAGAAGTTTTAAGAGCGGCCATATTGCGCTACTCCATTTTTCATTTATCCATGTCAGCATTTTTTTTCTCACTTTCTTTTTATTTTCTCTCGCGAAGAAATATCTTCACGAGAAGTTCAGAAATGGTACTACCGATAACGGAGTGAAAAATTTCTCCGGTCGGCGTACCGGCTGCAGTTGGTCCAGCGGTAGTTGGAGCTGGTTGAGAGGCACCAGCTTTTTTTGCCATGGCGGTGGCGAATGTTTCTTTCATTTGGTCCCAT
This sequence comes from Candidatus Falkowbacteria bacterium RIFCSPLOWO2_02_FULL_45_15, assembly GCA_001777995.1. Lineage (GTDB taxonomy): Bacteria > Patescibacteriota > Patescibacteriia > Patescibacteriales > XYC2-FULL-47-12 > 2-12-FULL-45-10. The sequence goes on from MFFV01000028.1 coordinate 9,274, forward strand.
ACTTCATCACCAAGTGAAAAGAGAACCTGCAACACCGTGGCTACGACACAGGCGGTGACATAAAAGAGAAGCACTAAAGTGAATATTGCTTCTATAACAAACAGCAACATCCACTGCTCTTCCCGTTTTTGTTGCCACCAGCTTTTCTGTGCCAGCGTTACGGCTGGCGCGCTGGTGGTTGACTGGATGACGAGACTATTTAAGTACAAACTTACCTCTTCATACAAGTCATTTCCAACTAGACGAGATTTTTTTGCAAAACCAATAACATCGTTCAAGGAAAAATTTTTGTGCCTCACAACACCCTTATACTCATCAGCACTTAAACCTTTCTCTTTGATCAAGAGGTTTTGCAAAAATAATCTTTTGTCTTTACTCCAGGATTCAGACATCTCCTGAAGCCCCTGTTGCGCCATTGGCTTGTTGGTAAGCTTAACTATTTGTTGCCTGCCAACGCCAAACAACTCATCCAATGTCCAGGAGATGATTTTTCCTGGACCAAAAAACAGCACGGTCATACAGATGAGGTATGCGGCTAAAACATAAAAAAAATGTTTCAGCCATATATTCCGCGACAACGCCCAGTCAAACGACCGGACCTTATCGTACTCATCTTTAAGTGTTTTTCTTTCGGCGGGCGTGTCGGCGATGAGGCCGGCGTTCCAGTCCGCTTGGTGCTGACATCGCTTCATTTCTTGATTTGCAAGCAGAATTTCTGCTTTATAAATCAAGTAATCGGCGAGGTAATTCAAGCACCAACCGCAAGCTAGAATAATGCCGATGATTTCCAGCTTGACTGAAAAGAGAATTCCGATGATAAAAAAAGCTCCGACAAGAATAAAAAACCAAAACCTCGTTATGAAACTTACAACATTATTCCAGTTCATTATTCTATCTCCTTTTTCAATATTTTGCTCGCCCTGGATAGTCGCAGATCGGGCAGTAATTGTTAGCGAACAAGTCGCTTTTGCACCTCGGGCAGTACTTGCCCCGAGAATTTATTTCGTAAGACGGTAATCCCGGGAATGAAACTGTGACGGCTTGTTTTACTTCTGTGCCGTCACTCAATTTCACTCCCACTTCGTAAGTAGTGTTACCGCCTGAAGAGCTTAATGGCTCTCTGACGGTAAAGACTACTTTCCCTGCGCCATCGGTTGGCTTAGCGCTAACCGTATTTTGGTTTTTTTTGAGTTGTACACTTTCGTGTGCTAAGGGTTGCCCCTTCTCAGAAAAAACCGCACTGACTGTAAAAACAAAAACACCGCTAGAATTTTGTGGAGGACTGCTTTGCGCAGCCACTCCAACAACTCTTTTTGGTTTTTGTTTTTGCTGCTGGGTTTGGGTTTGGTTGGTAATCATTTATGCGGCTCCTCTCATTTTTATTTTTTCTAAATTGCCTCGTTCTACTCCTGATTTTCCCCCTCAACTAATAAGAATAATCTTCAGCCGAAGGCGCCCCAACACTTATAAATAAGTGGTGGGGTAAATCAGGAGTATAGTGAGACAATTTAGTTTTTATGAAGGCGTATAAACCGCAAACCCCCACGCCGCTACGGGCGCCGCTGCTTGTTTCCCAAACATTATCTACCCGGCAGTTTTCAAGCCAAAGGCCGGAAAAAAGCCCAATATCAATGCCAAAAATTTTGTTTTTGTTTTTATTAATAAAAAAGGGAAAGCGCCCGTAATGGTATGGGGGCTAAAAGCAGCTTAATGTCCCGCATTACTGCGGAACTTAACCTTATTTGTAACGAACTATGTAACAAAATAGTATAGCATAAATAAAAAAATATGTCAATGTTAGACATATTTTTTGCTAAAATTAAGGAAATTTTTATATATATAACTGCGAATGCGTTCCCATAACGACAAAATAAACAGTATCTCCATTATCCAATTCATGAAATATCGCCCGCCAACCGCCGGCTATGTTTATACCATCGCCAAAAGAGCGTCAAGGCACGTATTTATTAAATTCTTTTTTCGCCGCAATCTCCTCTTTTATTTTCGGCAGCCGCTTCAGCCGCTTAAAAATTACATAACCCCAAGCGCCCTGTCCGATTACCCAGAGCGCGAACCAAAAGCGGGCAGACAGAAAAGGCACTGATTCGTAAGTAAAAAACAGCAACAACGCGCTGATAATCGTGCCGGTCAAAGTAAAGTTATAGCCGGCCAGCCAAAGTTTCGCGTAAAGCGTTTTTTTGTCGCGGTTGTAACCTCGCCAAGTAACGACGATAGCCGCCAAAAAAATAAAAGTAATTATTAACAGCGTCGTTTGCCAAAATTGCGTTAGCGGCCCGGGGTAAAGACCAAACCACATTTTGAAAGTAAAAAAGTTATGCATAGAGTTAATTCAAAAATATCTAATATCCAATATCTCATTAAAGAATGAAGAAATACTGGATATTAGATATTGGATATTAAATGCCGCGGATTTAATGTTTTAAAAACACCATTCCAAAATGATACTCTCCGGCGTTGAATTCTTCCAAAAGTTCGAGCCCCAGCCGCTGGCAGACGGCTATCAAGTTTTCCTTATTAATGCGCTCCTCAATCGAAGGCCCGAAAGGAACGGCGATTTTTTTCCAGTCTACCACTAGTAGTTTGCCGCCGCGCTTTAACAGGCGCACCGCTTCGCGGATAATTTCACTGCGCTTATTGGATTGAAATAAGATGTTAATTAACAAGGCGACGTCCAGCGAAGAGCTTTCCACTTTAGTCGCTTTAAACATTTCCAGATTTGACCAGACGATTTTGATTTGTTTGATGTTTTCCTGTTGCGCGCGGTGTTCAATGTTAGTTAAAACGTCTTTTAAAATATCAACCGCGTACACTATTCCATATTCGCCCACCGCCGCCGCCACCGGAAAGATAAAGTGCCCCGTGCGGCCGCAGCCAAGGTCGCCTACCAGCATCCGCTCGCCAATTTGCGCTTTGGCGATGACGATTTGCGGGTCAATCAGGGCGTTTCCTCCTGTTATTTTAGTCATAATGTTAGTAGCTAATAGCTGGTAGTTAGTATTTAGTATACAATAAAAAAGTCAAAACTCAAAATAAATCCAAACACCTTCACCGCCGGGTATTCCCCCACACCAAAATTTGGTGTGGGGGTATTCTGGAAGGTGTCATGGATAAAGGGGAATAACGTTAGTAGAAGTTTTTTATTGGTTTGAAACTTTTCCTATGTATCTCGCAAGGCCCATACAATTTAAGCGCGTCTAAATGCAGTTTAGTCCCGTAGCCTTTGTGCCGGTTAAAAAAATAGCGCGGATATTGGGCGTGCATTTGTTCCATCATGGCGTCGCGCGTCACTTTCGCTATTATTGACGCGGCGGCAATGGAAAAAACCAAATTATCGCCGTTGATTATCGCTTGCTGGGGCGAGGAGTAATTAGGCAACGGCAACTGGCCGTCCACTAAAATAATTTGCGGCTTGGTTTTTAAAACAGAAAGCGCTTTTTTTATGGCTAAAAAAGTCGCCTGCAAAATATTTATCCGGTCAATGGTGGTATGGTCGCACACGCCGATGCCATAACCGGACGCGCGCTCCATAATGATTTTGGCAAAACTGATGCGTTTGTTCGCGCTTAATTTTTTTGAATCAGTTACGGCGCTTAATTCCGCCGGCACTTCTTGAAAGTCAAAAATTACCGCGGCGGCAACGACCGGCCCCGCGAGCGGTCCGCGGCCGGCTTCGTCAACGCCGGCGATTAACTTAAAGCCGTCAGTTTGCAATTTTTGTTCGTAGGAGAAATCCATGGGATAATTTTTAATTTTGTTAGAACGGCCACCAGCTTTTTTTCTTTTTATCCGCTATGGCTTTAGCAAAGGGGGACGGCTCTGCTTTAACAACATTGGCAAAAGATTGATTGGTATTAGATTGTCGGTCAATCATCGCCTGCAGGCGATCCAGCTCTTCCTGCACCAGCGGGCTGTCGTATTCGCCGGCATGCGCCGTTTGCCCCGCGTAGCGGGTTGGCCGCTGATCAAGATGTAAATTAAAAGTAATTTGTCCGCCTTGTTCAAAAACATAACAATGCAGGCGCGGATAAAAATCGCGCGTCAGACGGCGGACAAAACTGCTTTGGCCGCTGTGGCGATCGTGAATATAGGCATAGCCGGCGCGGCGCAAGAAATTCGTTGGGCTTTCCATGAGTTGGTTAGAATGGATAGTAAGTTTCATTATCAGTAAATTAAAATTTAAAAATTAAAGATCAAAATGACAATTTTTCCAACCATCTCTCCGCCGCTATCGCCGCCATCCCGCCTAAGCCCGCGGCCGTAACCGCCTGGCGATAGGTATAGTCGGCGCAGTCGCCGGCCGCAAAGACTCCGGCTACATTGGTATAAACGGCCTCCTTAACCGCCAGATAGCCAAACTTTGGCTCCCGCTCCAGATAATCTTTAAAAATTTCCGTATTGGGGACGTGGCCGATGGCAAAAAAGAGGCCGTCCACCGCCAGAGTTGATGTTTCGCCCGTAACGGCGTTTTTTATTTTAAGGCCGTTTAACTTTTCTCGGCCCAAATATTCTTCTACCTCGCTATTCCAGATCACGGCTATTTTTTTGTTGGCTAAAATGCGTTTCTTCATAATTTCGCTCGCTTTAAATTCGGCGCGGCGGTGAATGATATAGATTTTGTCAGCGAATTTAGTCAAAAAGCCGCTTTCTTCCATGGCGCTGTCGCCGCCGCCGGCAACGGCGACTGTTTTGCCGCGGTAAAAAAACCCATCGCAAGTGGCGCAAGTGTGCAGGCCCCTGCCCCACAGGTCTTTTTCTCGCGGCAGGCCCAGCGTGCGCGAGCGAGCGCCGGTGGCGATAATAACCGCTTTGGCTGAATATTGCGTATTGCCGACATAAACTTTTTTTATCTCGCCGCTAAAGTCCACTTTAGCGGCAGTGTCAAATTTTATTTCCGCGCCAAAGCGTTCGGCTTGCTTGCGCATATTCTCAATCAAAACCGGCCCGTCGATGCCGTCCGGAAAGCCGGGGTAATTTTCTACGAGCGTAGTCGTCGTCAATTGACCGCCCGGCTCCGGGCCGGCTAAAACCAATGGGCGTAAATCCGCGCGCGCCGCGTAAATGGCGGCGGTGTAGCCCGCCGGGCCAGAGCCGATGATAATTAACTCGCGAATGTTGTCGTTTGGCATATAAAATTGCTATTATTACTAAGCTCTCCTAATTGTATCCTAATATATTAAAAAATCAAAATTTTCTTGACTTTAAACTTAATTTCCATTAAAGTAAATGTGTTATGAATGTAACTGAATTAGCGCGAAAATTAAAAATGACCACGAACGAGCTGTTTGACGCTTTGCCGCGGCTTGGTTTTGATATTGGCCGGCGCGCCATTAAAATTGACGACCGCGTTGCTTATAAAATTATTGTCAATTGGTCAATTTATAAAAAGCAGTTAGCAACGATAGCGCCGGCGTTAGCGGATGTTCAAGCGGCAGCCGAGGCGTCGCCGGCCAAAAAGACCGTTACTGTCCCCTCGACAATAACCGTGCGCGATTTTGCCGCGCTGGCCGGATTTAACGTCAGCAAAGTTTTAAGCGAACTGATGAAAAACGGAATTTTTATTTCCATGAACGAAAAAATTGATTTTGACGCCGCCTCCATCATCGGCCAAGATTTAAACGTTAACGTCGTTTTAGACCAAGGCGAGCAGACGGCCGAGAGTTCGGACGGCAGTAAGTTAAAAAACATTATTGCCGGCCAGGATCAATCAACCCTGCAAGCCCGACCGCCGGTAGTGGTGGTGATGGGCCACGTTGACCACGGCAAAACGAAACTTTTAGACGCCATTCGCACGACGCAGGTGGTTGAGGGGGAAGCCGGCGGGATTACGCAGCATATCGGCGCGTACCAAATTGAACAGCGGGGGCAAATCATTACTTTTATCGATACGCCCGGCCACGAAGTTTTTACCGCTATGCGCAGCCGCGGAGCCAAAGTAGCCGATGTCGCCATTTTAGTGGTAGCGGCCGATGACGGCGTAAAGCCGCAGACGGTTGAAGCCTACCACATCATTGAACAGGCAAAATTACCGTTCGTCGTAGCGATTAATAAAGTTGACAAACCGGAGGCCGATGTTGATAGGGTAAAAAGCGAACTGTCCAACCAACTAAACATCACGCCGGACGATTGGGGAGGGAAAATCATGTGCGTGCCGATTTCGGCTAAAGAAAAAACGGGCATTGATAAATTATTGGACGCGGTTTTATTCATCACCGAGATGGAAAAAAATAAAATCGTGGCTAATCCCAAAGCGGCGGCCGTGGGCACGGTGATTGAATCAAAAATTGATAAGGGCGAGGGGCCGGTAGCGACTATTTTAATTCAGAACGGAACTTTACGCCCCGGAGAAATTATCGGTTTTAATGATCAGCCGCTCGGCCGCGTGCGGATGATGAAGGATTATAAAGGGGAAACGGCGGCCAAAGCCATGCCCTCCATGCCGGTAAGAATATCCGGGCTGAAAGCGAGCCCGAGTATCGGCGACATCGTAGAGGTGATGCGGGCTAACTCCGCCGCCGCCGGAGCGGGTAAAAAAATGCGCTTAGGGAAAATAAAGAAAGACAGCTTTAAATCGTCTTCAACCCAGCGCCCGGCGCAGGCGGAAGAAGGAGTCAGCGTCAGGTATTTAAACCTGGTCGTGCGCGCCGACGTGCTCGGCTCCGTTGAAGCGATTGAAGAGGCGCTGGAAAAATTGAATACGGCGGAAGTCAAAATTAAAATTATCAAAAAAGGACTGGGCAATTTTACGGCCAGCGATATTCATACGGCGCTCGCGAGCAAAGCGATCGTTTTGGGCTTTAACGTGCAGGCTAACCAAGCGGTGCAATTGCTGGCGCGGGAAAAAAACATCGCCATCAACGGCTTTAACATTATTTACGAATTAGTTGATTTAGTAAAGCGGCAAATTGAAAGCTTATTTGCTAAACAGCTGGTTAAAAAAGAGTTAGGCACTATCAAGGTGCTGGCGATTTTTAAAACTAACGAGAGCGGCCAAATTATCGGCGGCAAAGTGACCAGCGGCTTGATTGAGCCTAACTCCAAAATTGAGGTATGGCGCGGGAACACCGCCATTGCTGCCGGCGAACTTATTAATTTACAATCGGGCAGGCAGAATGTGGCTACCGTTGCCGAGAGCCAGGAATGCGGCGTTGAGTTTAAAGGCGAGCCGGTGATTAAAGCGGAAGACGTGCTCAAAGTTTACCGAGAGGAAGAGAAAAAGCAACCAGCGATATGAGCAGAAAAATAGAACAAGTCAACGAAATGTTGCGTAAAGAAATCGCTTTTATCATTGAGCGGGAACTGGAATTGCCGGGAGTGATGGTAACGGTGGTGAAAGTCGATTGCGCGCGCGAATTAGATTCGGCCCGAGTTTGGATTTCCGTACTGCCGGATAATCAGACCGGCTCGGCGCTGCGGCGGCTGCGGCGGCAGCAAGGATCCATCCGTTATTTATTAGCCAAAAAAGTTTTATTACGGCGGATGCCCCAGCTTATTTTTGTTTTTGACGATACGGAAAAAAAGGCGGCGGAGGTAGAGAGCATGTATCACGATTTGACTCCGGCGTGATCAGACTGCGCTTATGGATAAAAAATTTGTTTACAGTGAAATCATCAATAAGGTAACATCGGCTCAAAATATTTTTTTAGCCACGCACGAAAATCCGGACGGCGATGCCGTTGCCTCTCTTTGCGCCGTCGCCGAATGGCTGACGGCGCTGGGCAAGAATTTTTATCTTGCTTGCGCCGATGAAGCGGAGGCGAGCTTTCATTTTTTACCGCAGACAGCCAAAATAAACAAACTGACGGCGAACCTTGATTTTTCCCGTTTTGATTTGGCGATAATATTGGATTGCGGCAGTTTACGCCGGACCAAAGCAGAAGCCGCCATTAAAGCCGCGCCCATCCCCATTATTAACATTGACCACCATCTTTCTAACGACCAATTCGGCGCCGTTAACTTGGTTGACGCGGACGCCGTTTCCACCACGCAAATTCTCTACGAACTTTTTAAGTACGGGAAAGTAGACATCAGCCGGCAGTTAGCCAGTTGCATTTTAACCGGCATTATTACCGACTCGGGAAACTTTGCCTATGCGGCGACGAACCCTCGCACCTTCAAGGTAGCCAGCGAAATGATAATGAGCGGAGCTAACGCGCGCAATATTTTAATGTCTACGGCTAAGAACAAAAATTTAACCACCCTCAAAGCTTGGGGATTTGCTCTTAGCCGTTTGCGATATAACCCTAATTATGACATTGCTTATACTGTTTTGACCCAGCGGGATTTAGCCGACTTGGGCATCGGCAAACAGGATTTGGAAGGTTTAGCCAGCTTTCTTAATAATTTAAAAGATGCTAAAATAGTGTTAGTTATTTATGAGCTGGGCGACGGCCGAGTGAAAGGTAGTCTGCGCACCAATAGAGACGACGTGGATGTTTGCGTTTTGGCGCAGAGTTTCGGCGGCGGCGGGCACAAAAAGGCGGCGGGGTTTGAGGTAGAAGGCAAGTTGGTGCCGGCAGGGAATAGTTGGAGAGTAGAATAACAAAGAGAAGTAAGAAGTAAGAAGTAAAAAAATTTTTATACTTCTGACTTTTTACTTTTAACTTTAAATTTTTATGCCCCTTATTCCTACAGTCATTGAAAAATCCCAATTCGGCGAGCGGGCGTACGACATTTATTCGCGCCTGCTCAAGGACCGAATTATTTTTTTGGGCGAGCCAATCACGGACGTGGTCGCCAACATCATCATCGCGCAGTTTTTGTTTTTAGACGCGCAGGACGGCACTAAAGACATTAAATTTTACGTCAACTCTCCGGGCGGCTCGGTCACGGCCGGCATGGCGATTTACGACACCATGCAATACGTAAAGTCCGACGTTTCCACTATTTGCGTCGGCATGGCGGCGAGCATGGGCGCGATTCTGCTCGCGGCCGGCGCTAGCGGCAAACGGTTTGCTCTGCCGAACGCGGAAGTAATGATCCACCAAATTATGGGCGGAGCCGAAGGCCAGGCGGTGGACATTAAAATTCAAGCCGAGCACATTTTGAAATTAAAAGACAAGTTAAACCAGATTTTAGCCAAACATACCGGCCAGAAAATCCCTACCATTGAGAGCGACACCGACCGCGATTACTTTATGAGCGCGGAAGAGGCTAAAAAGTACGGAATTATTGATAAGATAATTTCCAAGTAGATAGCCACGAATAGTCACGAATAGTTTTACGAATTTTCATTAATCACTAATTTAACACGAATTTATTTTTGTGGGTTATTCGTGATTCGTGTCGATTCGTTTTTTAATTAGTGAGAATTCGTGATAATATTTTTTATGAATTTTTTACATTTTTATATTCCTCAGCCAATCTTTCTCCAACTCGGCCCAATAACTATTCATTGGTACGGTTTTTTTATGGCGCTCGCGGTGCTCGCGGGGCTGCTCGTTAGTTTACAAATGGCGAAATGGCATAAAGTTGATAAAGAAATAATTTATGACCTGTTTTTTTACATCGTTATCGCCGGCTTTATCGGCGCGCGCATTTTTTATGTTTTATACAACCCGGCTTATTTTTGGCAGCATCCGCTGGAAATTTTTAAAATCTGGCAGGGCGGCATCGCTATTCATGGAGCGCTGGTTTTTGGGATTTTAGTATTACTGTCATTCTCGCGAAAGCGGGAATCCAGTGAAAAAGGGATGTCGCTGAAACAATGGGATTCCCGCCTGCGCGGGAATGACAAAAAAGAGGCGTTCTGGCTTTTGGCCGCAATTATCGCGCCCGGTCTTGCCTTGGGCCAAGCCATTGGTCGTTGGGGAAATTATTTCAATCAGGAGCTATTCGGCCTGCCGACGAGTTTGCCTTGGGGCATTCCGATTGAGTTTATTAATCGTCCGGCTGGCTTTGAAAGTTTCAATTATTTCCATCCGGCGTTTTTGTACGAGAGCGTTGGAGATATCGCGATATTTATATTGCTGTTGCTAATGCATTGGTTTTTTACGCGTAAGGCAAGAGACGAGGGACGAGGAATGGGTGACGAGCCAAAATTGACAAGTAATGGTTACGTGTTACGTGTCACGTGTTACGTGAGTATTGTTATGTGTTATGCGTTGTTGTATTCAACCTTGCGTTTTGGTTTGGAGTTTCTGCGCATTGACCCGACCGCCGGCAATATTTTTGGCGTGCGGGCGACGCAAGGATTAAGCGCAATGATTTTAATAATTAGTATTTTTTACACAATTTATTTTTATTATAAAAAAATCCCGTACGATGCTAATGACGGGGAGTGATGGAACCACATTTGTTAACCCTTGCTTTTTTTTCTAATCTCTGGTACGATACAGCAAGTTATTAAAATTTATTTATAATTAAAAAATTAAGGCGGGCGAATACAATATGGGATTGCTTCGCTTCGCTCGCAACGACAAATTATGCCTAACATCAAAGCGGCCGCTAAGGCCTTGAGAAAAAGTAAAAAGTTGCAGATACGCAATACTAAAGTCAAAAGCAATCTTGAAAGTTTAATAAAAAAATCGCGCAAGGCGATTACGGCTAAGTCCGATACGGTCAAAGATTTAATTCAGCAAGCAATTAAGGCGATAGATAAGGCGGCCCAGAAAGGAATAATAAAACCCAACACGGGCAAAAGAAAAAAATCTCGGCTGATGAAAAAATTTAATACGATGATAAGTAAGTAATCAAATTTTTCTAAAATAAAAAAGCCCTCCTTATTTAGGGGGTCTTTTTATTTGATATCTATTTAAATTAAACAAATGCATCGATTAATAATCGGCAGAAAAAAGTAAAGTTAACCCTGTCAATCCGTCCCTTTGCCCGGTCTTTATTTTATAGTCCAGCTCAACTATTTGCCCCAAAACATTTTTTAAATAATCCAAACTAAAATTGCGCGTCTGCGGTATCGTTTTCTGCACCACAAAGGGATGCAGCTTTAAGGCGGCGGCGATTTGTTGAGGCGCTTGTCCGGCAATCAGATATTCTTTAACTTGCAAAGTTATTTTAAATTGCCGCGCTACCAGGGCCAAAATTTGCTGCAGACTTACGCCGGCATCCAGCTGGTTTTCCAGTAAAGAAAAAAAAAGCGCTTTATTTTTATTGCCGAGCGCGTCGGTGAGCGCGAAGATGCTTTCTTCCGCCGTGCCGCTGACGAGCTGGTTAACATCGGCGGCAGTTATTTCCGTTCGCCGTTGGCGCTGGGCAAAGTTCACTAATTTTTCCAGCTCATTATGTAAAATCCACAGATTCGCGCCGCTGATGTTAGCCAGTAAGCTAACCGCCGCCGGATTAATGGCCATATTTTTTTTGTTCAGACATTGCTTAATCCACAACGGCAGCTCGTTTGCGTTTAGCGGCTTAAACTGTTCGGAAAATTTTTGTTTGGCTAAATAATCAAAAAATTTTTTGCGCGCCGCAGTCAACCGTTTTTCGCCGTATTTTTTTGATTCCAATTCTTTAGATTCATAGAAAATAAGCGAGTTTTCATTCTGGTCTTTTTCCAGTTGCGGCAA
>MFFV01000029.1 GCA_001777995.1 Candidatus Falkowbacteria bacterium RIFCSPLOWO2_02_FULL_45_15
AAAGACACAGGGGAAGAGAAATTTGAATTCATGAAAGACACAGGGGAAGAGAAATTTGAATTCATGATGGGGAAGGGAGAGGGAGTGCTAAATGAGGAAGAAGTAGTAAATGAGCTGGTTAAGAAAATACGTTATGTTGCCAACCTAGTGCAAAAAGGCATTAGACTTTTTTGGATTCAAAGAAACTCCATCGATGAAGGCAATGTCATTTTAGGCTATGATTCTAATGTCCATTCACAACAAGTTTTTAAGTTTATCTGTTTTGATATGTGGGCAGAAAGTGTGGGGGAAAAATTAGTAATCATTGCTGGCCCGATAACTTGTTATAAAGACCACGAGTATTTGTACACAGCGATATTAAATACTTTAAAGAGTCAGATAACAAAGTTAAGCCGTTATGATTTTACTAACTATAAGATGATTGGCGCCGGCGCGGTAGAAAGCAACATGGTGGTAAGTTGGTCTAGCGTAAGTTTTAAAATATTCACTCCCGAGAGCTTGCGTCCCGAGATCGTACAGGCATTGGGCCTGAATAAAAACTTATAGAGAGAAGATAGTAAAGGAGGATAAATAAAAATGAAACGAGGATTCACATTGATTGAATTATTAATCGTAGTAGCAATTATTGGAATTTTAGCAGCGATTGCCGTGCCTAATTTTCAAAACGCGCGCATCAGGGCAAAGGTAGCGCGGGCGCTGGCGGACATGCGGGCGCAGGCGACGGCAGAGGAGGCATATAAAGTAGACTGGAGAAAATATACGCCGGCGGCAGGCAAAGACATCATGAAGTTATATACCCGATGCCCTCGGCTGTGGCGCTTAACTACCCCGGTGCCTTATATAACCTCTTTGCCGTCTGACATTTTCCCCATTTATATAGCCCAAGCTTATCCGGGGCAGGAGTTAATGAGAGCAGAAACTCGCTGTTACGTGTATTGCGATGTTGACTCATATAGGGAAACTAATCGATGGGAAAATAACCCGCCGATTTTAAGCGGCCAATTTTTTATCCGTATTTTTGACCGCCACCCACTCTTCTTTTTTTCTTGGGGGCCGATGTTGCAGGCGGAAGAATTAAGTATAGTTGAATCGTATGACGATCCGCGGCAATCACCAGTCGTTTACAATCCAAGCAACGGGGTTGTATCACGCGGGCATATTTGGTACGTGAATTAAGAGAAAGGCAATGATTGATAAGTTATACTACACTCTTTGGTTAATCGGCTTTGGGTTGATTTTCTACTGCGGTGAAAGTAAGGCGTTGGTTGTAGGACCGCTGGTCGTTTTATGTTTGTTTAGTTTTATATTTATCAGAGGATTTCTTGAGGCAAGAACAAGAAACAGGGGAAAACACATTAAAGACTAAAGTAATTAATATTGTTCTTTATAGTTCCTGCCGAAACTTCGGTAGGAATTTTTTTATCCAGACACCTTCTATAATACCCAGACACTAAGATTTGGTGTGGGGGTAAAGGTGTTTGGATTTATTCAAAATTTGCTTTTTTGTTGGGGGTAAACTAAAATTGTATTAATTAAGAAATAAAAATCAATAAATAAAATAGTAGTTAAAAATATATGAAATTATCGGGAAAAACAATTTTATTTATTTTTTTAGCCCTTCTCTCGGGCTTTTTTTGTTGGCAAAAGAGTGCGGATGCAGTTGAAACAAATCACATCATTATTAATGAAGTAATGACTGGCAAAAGCGGAGCGGCTGACTGGGAATTTGTTGAACTATACAACCCAACTAGTAGCGATATTGACTTGAGCGGTTGGACCGTTAAAAAGAAAAGTTCCAGCGGCAGTGAGACGCCTCTTGTGTCCGCCAGTCGTCTCCAAAATAAAATTATCGCCGCTGCTGGATATTTATTGCTAGCGAATGAAGGTGGGTATAGCGGCAGTGTAGTTGCTGATGTGCCATGGCCACATTCATACACCTTAGCTTATAAAAACAATGCCATAGTTTTGTATGATAATAATAACGTTGTTATTGATGAAGCAGATTGGATTGAAATAGCGGAGGGGTATAGTTGGGAAAGAACAAACGCAGGCAGCTGGCAAAATAGCGCCAGCGCTGGCGGCACGCCGAAAGCGGCAAATAGCGAAGGAGCTCAAACGCCGCCACTGCCCCCGCCTGCGGATAATTCATCTTCGTTACCTCCAGTTAATCCCGAGCCAACCACCACCACACCGTTAGCCGACCAAATTAATGTAAATTACCGCTTAGGCGATGTCGTCATCAATGAATTTGTCCCTGACCCGGCGGACGAGCAAGTTGAGTTCGTGGAAATTTATAACAAGAGAAATGAGAATATAAATCTGGACGGCTGGTTTATTTACGATGGCAGCGGCGCGCAGACAATTTTGAGCGGCGTTATCGCTGGCAGCGGCGCAAAAAAATATTTGGTTATAGAAAAACCCAAAGGCAATTTAAATAACGCCGGTGATTTAATTATTTTAAAGCAAGGCGACGCTGTCATTGACCAAGTCGCTTACGGCGACTGGAAAGACGGCCAAATAGACGATAACGCGCCGACCGCAAGCGATCCTAAAGCAATAGCGCGCACCGGAGACGGGTACAATACTTATAACAACAAAAATGATTTTGCTGTTTCCGCGACGATTACCAAAGGCGGCGCGAACATTATTTCCGACGCTGACGCGGCGTCAGACGCAGAAACGCGATATGCCGCGTCTCTACCGCAAGGCAATTCCTCCGACATCATCATCAACGAAATTTTACCGCAGCCGCGCGGCGAGGAAAACGAAGAAGAGTTTATTGAATTGTTTAATCGGGGAGATAAAGAAATAGATTTAACCGGCTGGATTTTAGGAGACAGCAGCACAAGAAGATACGCAATAAAAAAGACGGATGCCGTTAATAGCGGGGTTGCTCGCAATGACACTATTATCAAGCCGCAAAATTATTTCGTAGTTTACCGCAGAGACAGCAAAATCGCGCTGAATAACAGTGGTGACGAGGTAAAATTATATCCGCCCGATTCAGAAACGCCGGCGCAGACGGTAAAATACGAAAAATCAGTCGAGGGACGGAGCTATAACGTGAAAAACGCGACTAGCACGCCGTTAACTTGGGAATGGAGCGAAGTGGTTACGCCCGGCGCGCCTAATATTATTCAGATTAAGCATGCGCCAGTAGTTGATTTTGGCTGGTCAGGCGAACCGGTAGTCGGGCAAATAATTTTTTTTGACGGCTCGGACACGGAAGACGCGGACGGCGACAATTTAACTTATTTATGGAACTTTGGCACGGGCGCGACTTCTACCGAGCCGAATCCGATTTATATTTATTTTAAAGCCGGCAATTTTTCGGTATCGCTAACGGTTAGCGACGGCGAGCACACAATCAAGGAGGAAAAAATAATAAAGATTAAAGCAGCGCCGAATGCTTCGCCGGTTACAGTTTCAACCAACGCAACTACGGCGATAAAAGGCGTAAAAATTCCTGGCGCGAGTGCCGCCAAAAGCAGCGGCTCAACCGGCGCGAAAACAAACGGCGCTCTTAGGCAAACTACTTTGGAAAATATCCGCGAATTGGCAAAGGGAAGCTACGCGAAAGTTGAAGGTACGGTCGCGGTTAAGCCCGGAATTTTCTCCACACAGTATTTTTATATCGTTGGTTCGATGGGTTTACAAATTTATAATAACAAAAAGTTATTTCCGGCGCTGGAAGTCGGCGACAAAATTTCCGTTGCGGGGGAGTTGTCGGAAAGTTACGGCGAATTGCGGTTAAAGACAAAAGTGGTCGCTGACATTAAAACAATCGCGACCAGCACTTTGCCGGCGCCACAAGATTTTACGGCGGAAGAAATCGGCGAAGAAACGGAGGCGCAATTGGTGCGCGTGAGCGGCGAGGTGGTTGATAAAAAAGGTTCCAGCATTTGGCTGGACGACGGCAACGGCGAAGCGGAAGTTTATTTTAAGCAGGGCGCAAAAATAAATAGAGAAAACATCAATGAAGGCGACAAAATTTCCGTCATTGGCATTGTCTCGCAAAGTAACGATAAATACAGGATTCTGCCGCGTTCACAGCAAGATATTATTATGGAAAGCGGCTCGGCGCAAACGGGCGAAGTGCTCGGCGCAGTAAGCGCGAGCGATTCGTGGGAGCTGGCGCAGAATAACAAAAAGCTAAAATTAATCCAGTATCTGTTAGTTTTGAGCGGAGGGTTGATCGTGGTTTTGGCGGGGGTAATTTGGAAACGCAAAAAATAAAAACGATTTTGTCAATGCAAAACAGCTTTTATTTTCCTCTAAAATTTGTTATAATTAAAGCGTGGATAAAGTCACTTTTAAGTGATTTTTTTGCAGTATCATTATGTTAGGCAGACGAAAAAGAAAATACACGCGCCATTACGACCGCTTTTCCGGCGGCTATACTTTTGATTTAAGTCCGGAAGCAAAAAAGAGCATTTTAATCATTGCGCTGGTTGCTTTCGGCGGGGTCAGTTTTTTAAGCTTATTTAGTTTAGCCGGTTTTTTAGGCGAATATATTGACTCCGGGTTGACGATTCTTTTTGGCTGGGGGAAGTTCGTGTTTCCGCCGTTAGTTTTGGGCTTTGCCTGGCTATTGTACAACGAGGACAAAAAGTGGGTGCACGGCTATACTTATGTGGGCCTGTTTTTTTTCCTGTTAAGCTGGCAGTCGCTGTTGCATTTTTTTTATCAAGACAATCCCGAAGCGGCGGTTAATTTAGGCAAAGGCGGCGGCTACATCGGTCTTTTTTTAGCCAAAATTTTTATTAATTTAGTCGGTTTTTGGGCGGCGTTGCTGGTGCTAGGGTGTTTATTGGTTATATCGCTAGTGTTGATTTTTGACACTACTATCAGCGGCATGTTTGGCGCCCAAGGATTCTTGGGCCGCCTGTTTGCTCCTTTCGGATGGGTCCTGAACAGATTGCGCAGCCGGCAAGGCGCCGGCGAAACGAGCGAGGAAGAAGAAGGAATGGAAGAGCTGGTCGCGGAAGAAGAGGTTGAATTTAGCGAAAACGAAAATGGGGCGGAGTTTAGTTCGCGTAAAGTAGCCGAAGCCGCCGGCGCTTCCAGGCAGTCAGAGCTTGAACGGGCGGAAGAACAGCCAACGCGGCTAACCCGCAGCAACATTAGAATAAATTTGCCGCTTGATTTATTAAGCGATAAAATTGGTCGCCCTTCGGGCGCGGACGTAAAAACTTCCAGCGAAGTCATTAAGCGCACTTTGGAAAATTTTGGCATTCCGGTAGAAATGGGCGAGGTCAGCGTTGGCCCGACCGTAACGCAATATACTTTTAAGCCGGCCGAGGGGATAAAATTAACGCGCATTACCGCCCTGAACAACGACTTGGCGCTGGCGCTCGCCATGCACCCCATCAGAATTGAGGCGCCGATTCCGGGCAAGTCCTTAGTCGGCGTTGAAGTGCCTAACCGCATTATCGCGCGAGTGGGATTGCGTGAGATATTGGACACCAAAGAGTTTCGGGAGAGAAAGCATAATGTTATGATTTCACTGGGCAAAGACGTCGCCGGCCAAGCCTGGCTGGCGAATTTAGCCAAAATGCCGCACCTGCTCGTGGCGGGCACTACCGGTTCGGGAAAATCAGTTTGTTTAAATTCAATTATCGTCAGTTTGCTTTATCAAAATAATCCCGATGATTTAAAGTTAATTTTAGTCGATCCCAAGCGGGTTGAATTTCCGATTTATAACGGGTTGCCGTATCTGCTAACGCCGGTCATTACCGACGTGCCTAAAACCATCAACGCCCTGAAATGGTGCTTAAATGAAATGGACCGCCGGTTTGACATCCTAGCCGCCGCCGGCAAGCGCAATATTGACAGCTATAACGCCAATGCCGCCGAAAGAATGCCGGTAATCGTCGTCATTATCGATGAATTGGCCGATTTAATGGTCGTGGCCGCGCGCGACGTAGAAGGGGCCGTAATTCGGCTGGCGCAAATGGCCCGGGCGGTCGGCATCCATTTAGTTTTAGCAACGCAGCGACCCTCGGTTGACATTTTAACCGGTTTAATCAAAGCCAATATTCCGGCGCGGATCGCTTTCTCGGTTTCCAGCGCCATTGACTCGCGCACTATTTTAGATTCGCAGGGAGCGGAAAAATTACTCGGGCGGGGCGACATGCTCTTTATCACCGCCGAGCTGTCAAAGCCCAAGCGCCTGCAAGGGGCCTTTGTGGACGACTATGAAATCAAGCGCATCGTTCGTCACATCAAAGGCCAGTCCGGCGAAGTCGCCTACAACGAAGAAATAGTGGGGCGGCAAAAAGTAAGCGGCCTTGCCGGCATGGGATTTAACGACAGCGACAGCGATGATTTGTACGAAGAAGCCAAAGAAATCGTGATTAATTACGGCAAAGCTTCCACCTCATTTTTGCAGCGCCGGTTGCGCATTGGCTATGCGCGCGCGGCTCGGTTAATTGATCTTTTGGAAGAGGGCGGAATCGTCGGCCCGGCGAACGGCGCTAAGCCGCGCGAGATCTTGATTAGCAGGCAAGAATATGCTAAAGTAAGCGAGCTTAGTACTGCCGGCGTCCCTCTGCATAATCGCGCCGAGTCGCAATTTGATATGGAGGAAGTTTTAGGGGAAGAAGAGGAACAAGAAAGCGATAAAACAAGAAAGCAAGAAAACGAAGAAGGCGATGAAGAGGGTGGAGAAGTTGCAGATGAAAGCGAGGAATTTGAGGAAAGCGAAAGCGAAGACATTGAAAATCAAGAGGGTAATATTATAGATGAAGAATTAGCAGCGGAGGCGGGGACAGATTTGCCGCCGGTGGCGGCGGAGGAAGAAGCGGAAGAAGAATTGGGAGATGAAAGTAAAAACGAAGAAAATAAAGAGGATGAAGAGATGGAAAGACTATACTCAAGGTAGCCACGAATTGCCACAAATTTGTGATTAGTGTTAATTCGTTTTAAATTAGTGTTAAATTAGTGACAAGTATGTACATCCAATATTTAGGCCATTCCTGCTTTAAATTAAGCGGTAAAGACAGCAAAGGCGAAAACGTGAATGTCATCATTGACCCGTTCGGCGAAGACTACGGGCTGAAGGTTCCCGGTATGGAAGCGGATATCGTTACCGTCAGCCACCCGCATAAAGACCATAACAATCTGGCGGCGGTGCGCGGCAATCCTTATGTGGTTGATACGGCGGGCGAGTACGAAATTAAGGACGTTTTTATCCAAGGAATTGATTCGTTCCATGACGATAAAGAAGGAAAAGAACGGGGCGGCAACATAATTTATCGCCTTAGCATGGAAGACGTGGTGATAACGCACTTGGGAGATTTGGGGCAAATTTTAGACCACAAACAGGTAGAGCGGCTGGAAGGGACGGATGTTTTGATGATACCGGTGGGGGGAAAATATACTTTAGACGCCAAACGGGCGGTAGAAGTCATAAACCAAATTGAGCCGCGATTAATCATCCCAATGCATTATAAGCAGCCCAACTTAACGTTAGACATCAGCGGGGTTGAGCCGTTTATTAAAGAAATCGGCATCAAGCCGCAAAATATAGAAGATAAATTAAAGATAAATAAAAAAGATTTGCCGACCGAGGATATGGAGTTAGTGGTGTTTAAGTAAAAT
>MFFV01000030.1:0-1051 GCA_001777995.1 Candidatus Falkowbacteria bacterium RIFCSPLOWO2_02_FULL_45_15
ACATGCCGATGAGAATAATCATGACGCCTGGCTAAAAGGCATTAAGCATGTAATCAAGCAATTTGAAAATATTTTAAAAGACAACGGCGTGGAAATCATTAATCCGGTTGACTCCGAATTTAATCCGACCGAACACGAAGCAGTGGAAAAAATGGAAACGGACGACAAAAAATTAAATAATAAAATTGCGAAGGTCGTTAAGATTGGATACAAACTGAATGAGAGGGTAGTGCAGGCGGCGAAGGTTGTAGTTTATACAGAAAAAATTACAAGTTAAATATTAGGATATTGGATATTAAGATATTTAGAATTGTCATTCCCGCGAAAGCGGGAATCCAGAAAATCCGTTTTTATTTGTTTTATATAAATAAAAAATTAAGAAAGCAAAATGAAAAAATATTCAAAACAAAATATTGGAAACGCTGGAGAATATTATATAGCATCAAGATTGTCAGCAGAGAATTTTATAGTAACAATAACATTGGGCAGAGCGGAAAGATATGATATTCTAACCATCAATCCAAAAGGTAAAACTATTAAAATTTCAGTAAAAAGTAGATTTGATTTAAATATTAAAAGGTTTCCACTGTCAAATAAAGATGAAAAAGGTGGATCAGACGATTTTTATTACGCCTTTGTCCGTTTAAATGAGTTTAAAAAGGAGCCAGATTTTTGGATTGTTCCAAGTAAAGTAGTAAATAAAATTCTTTTCGAATCTTCAAATATATATTTTAATAAAAAATTAAGAAGAGATGGCAAGAAATATAAAGATGTTGGGTTGAGAAATTTTTGGCTTGAAATGACAAAAACAAGCAAAGAGTTATATCCTGAAAATTGGAAAATTTTTTTAAAAAAATATTATAAAAATATTAGACAATTAAAATAATTTTGGATTCCCGCTTCCGCGGGAATGACAGAAGTAAAAAGTTAAAGATTAAAATTTAAGATTTATTTAAAAATTATAAAATTAATAATTAAAAATTTAAAATTATGAGCAAAATCTTAGGCATTGACCTCGGCACTACCAATTCCGCCATGGCCATTATGGAAG
>MFFV01000030.1:1214-4783 GCA_001777995.1 Candidatus Falkowbacteria bacterium RIFCSPLOWO2_02_FULL_45_15
CAAATTTTCCGACACGGAAGTCCAGCGCGACATCAAAATTTATCCCTATAAAATTACGCAATCCGGCGAAGGAGTAAAAGTAGCCATTCAGGGCAAAGAATACAGCCCGCAGGAAATTTCCGCTTTTATTTTACAAAAATTAAAAGCCGACGCGGAAGAAAAATTAGGCGAAAAAATAACCGAAGCCATTATCACGGTGCCGGCGTATTTTGACGATTCGCAACGGCAAGCGACCAAGGACGCCGGTAAAATCGCGGGCTTGGAAGTAAAACGGATTATAAACGAACCGACCGCGGCCGCTTTAGCGTATGGTTTTGACAAGAAAAAAGGCCAGCAAATCGCGGTCTACGATTTAGGCGGAGGCACTTTTGACGTATCGGTACTGGATATCGGTGACGATACGGTGGAAGTAAAAGCCACCAACGGGGACACGCATTTGGGCGGCGAAGATTTTGACAAGCGCATCATTGATTATATCGTGGCGGAATTTAAAAAAGAGCAGGGAATTGATTTGTCCAAAGATACTTTGGCTTTGCAGAGAATAAAAGAGGCGGCGGAAAAAGCCAAAATTGAACTCTCCACGACGGCGGAGTCGGAAATTAACCAGCCGTTTATCACCTCGGACGCGGAAGGGCCGAAGCATTTGGTAATGAAATTAACGCGCGCGAAATTGGAGGAGCTGGTGGGGGATTTGGTGGAACAGACAATGGAGCCCTGCCGCAAAGCGCTCGCGGACGCGAAGATGAAAGTGGAAAATATTGAAGAGGTGATTTTAGTCGGCGGGCAGACCAGAATGCCGCTCGTGATAAAAAAAGTGGAGGAATTTTTTAAGCGCAAGCCCAATATTTCCGTTAATCCGGACGAAGTGGTCGCCTTGGGCGCGGCCGTGCAGGCAGGCGTTTTACAGGGCGAAGTAAAAGACATTTTACTCTTGGACGTAACTCCTTTAACTTTAGGCATTGAAACTTTGGGCGGAGTGGCCACGCCTTTGATTGAACGCAACACGACCATTCCGACTTCCAAGTCGCAAGTTTTTTCCACCGCGGCTGACAGCCAGACTTCGGTTGAAATTCACGTTTTGCAAGGCGAACGGCCGATGGCAAGCGACAATAAAACTTTAGGCCGATTTATTTTGGACGGCATTCCGCCGGCGCCGCGGGGAGTGCCGCAGGTGGAAGTAACTTTTGACATTGACGCTAACGGCATTTTAAACGTCAAAGCGCGCGACAAAGCATCCGGCAAAGAACAGCACATTACGATTACCGCTTCCAGCGGTTTGTCCAAAGAAGAAATAGAAAAAATGCGTAAGGAAGCGGAACTGCACGCGGCCGAAGACAAGCAGAAAAAAGAACAAGTGGAAATTAAAAATCAGGCGGACGCGGTTATTTTTACGACCGAAAAATTGATTAAAGAACAGGCAAGTAAAATAAAGCCGGAAGATAAAAAAGAGCTGGAAGAAAAAGTGGAAGCGCTGAAAAAAATAAAAGACAGCGCGGACATTGAAGCAGTTAAAAAAGCAATGGAGGAATTAAACGCTGTGGCGCAAAAAATCGGCGCGGCGATGTACCAAGCCGCCGCCGCGCCAGGCGCTTCGGCGAGCCAAGCAGGGCAGAATGGCGGAGAAAAGAATCCGCCGGCTGGCGGAAATGAACCGGTGGAAGGGGAAGTCGTGGATGATGAATCAAGTAAGAAGTAAAAATTGCTTAATATTTGAAGTTAAGTTAAGATGAAAGTAAGGAGGCTGCTCTTTAAATTTAGAAAATAATCAAAGAATTAAAATAGATACCAAGAAGGAGAGTGAAAGCTATGTGCGGAATTGTAGGAGGACTTGGCATTCCGAAGGTAGCCGCAGAATTGAAATCAATGCTGTACTTTATACAGCATCGCGGGCAAGAATCTGCCGGAATGGTAACAACCGGCGGTGAGGCGGAAGGAAGATTTTGCGAACACCGCGCTAATGGATTGGTTAATGATGTTTTTACGCCGGATGTATTAGTGAAGCTACAAGGAGGCAGCGGAATTGGTCATAATCGTTACCCTACCCAAGAAAATGCTGTTATTCAACCTGTCAGCCGTGAGGTGGGAGGGGAAAAGTGGTCAGTCGCTCATAATGGCAATTTAACTAATGATATAGCCGATTTTGCCGTTGATACTCTTTTGATTCTGGATAATCTTTGCGATACTGACTCAAGCCAGCCGGTACCGGAGCGAGTGTTCGCCGCCATTAAAGATTTACAAGGCGCTTTTTCGCTTTTGATTTTGCATCAGGATAAAGAAGGGAGAAATACGTTGCTCGTAGTCCGGGACCCGCAAGGTTTCCGACCGCTTTGCATGGCTCAATATAATGGCGGGTATCTTTTTGCTTCCGAATCTTGCGCTTTCAATGCCATTGCGGAGGCAACTTTTGTCCGCCATATTGAAGCCGGCGAAATTGTTTACGTTAATGCCGGCGGTTTAAATATCTATAAACCTCAAAGTTGGCAAGGAAAGCGTAAGGCAAGGTGCATCTTTGAATTGATTTATTTTTCCCGCCCTGACAGCCGGGTAGAAACAGAGGGGCAGATGAAGAATCCAGTTTATGTCGGTCAGGTGCAGGAAGAATTAGGAAGGGAACTGGCGCGAGAAAACCCCAATGTGGCAGCCGATATATTAGTGCCTGTTCCGATGTCCGGCATCAGGCACGCTGAAGGATTCCATAATGAAGACCAACGAATTCCTTTGTGCCAGGCGCTTACCCGCAGCCATTACGGTCAGCGAACCTTTATTGCCGATGGAGAGGGACGATTGCAAAAAATACTTAGGAAATTTATTTTTATTATCTACCTGTTGTCGGATAAGTATATCGCTTTAGTTGAGGATTCTATTGTGAGAGGAAGCACCATGGCAGTTCTAATTAAAGCGATAAAACAGGTGGTAGGCAGAGTGCGAGGTATTGTTGTCCTGATAGCATCGCCGCCAATAAAATTTCCTTGTTTTTTCGGAATTTATACGCCCAAAAAGAAGGAGTTAGCTTTTAATAAATTTGGCGGAGTGGAACAAACGAGGGAAAATATCGGGGCGGATGATTTACGCTATTTGAGTTTTGACGGAATGATGAACGCTGTCTGTAGGACAACAGGAATCAAGGCAGGAGATTACTGTGCCGCCTGTTTCTCGGGTGAATATCCTGCTTGCGTAGAAATTAAAAATCCGCAATATCGTCAGGAAATAGAGTGATTAATTCTAAATATTGTGGGGGAGTTAGTTTTTTGACTCCCCCTTTATTACTATTTTGGGTAAAAATTTGTTTTAACTATGTCCAAAGATTACTATAAAATACTCGGGGTTGATAAGAACGCAAGCGCTGAAGAAATAAAAAAATCGTTTCGCAAAAAAGCGCATGAATTCCATCCGGACAAAGCCGGCGGCAACGCGGAAAAATTTAAAGAAATAAACGAAGCGTACCAGATCCTTGGCAACGAACAGAAAAGAAAGCAGTATGACCAGTTTGGCGACGCGGTTTTCCAAGGACAAGGATTCGGCGGCACCGGCATGAGTTGGGAAGATTTTATGCGCGCGGCATCCGCCCA
>MFFV01000030.1:4816-5331 GCA_001777995.1 Candidatus Falkowbacteria bacterium RIFCSPLOWO2_02_FULL_45_15
TTATGCGCGCGGCATCCGCCCAAGGCGGACAAGCAGGTTTTGGCGGCGGGGGAGTACAGTTTGATTTTGGCGACATTGGCGATATTTTCGGCAATATTGGCGAAATGTTCGGCTTTGATTTTGGCGGCGACTCTCGCCGGCGCAGACGAAGGCGCGGCGCTGATATTCAAACGGAACTGACGATAGAATTCGCCGAAGCTATCTTTGGCACGACCAAAGACATTAGTTTGTATAAAACCGTTGTCTGCGCCCATTGTTCTGGCAACGGCGCCGAACCGGGCACGGCAATTGAAACCTGTAAAACCTGCAAAGGCGCCGGTTTCGTAACGCAGTCCCAGCGCACAATTTTAGGCACTTTTCAAGCGCAAAGCACTTGCCTGGATTGCGGCGGCGAAGGGAAGAGAGCAAGCAAAAAATGTTCGCGCTGCGGCGGCAATGGTTTGCAAAAAGACAAAGTTAATTTGCAAATTAAAATTCCGGCCGGAATTGACTCCGGCCAAACGATAAAATTAAAC
>MFFV01000031.1 GCA_001777995.1 Candidatus Falkowbacteria bacterium RIFCSPLOWO2_02_FULL_45_15
AATCATCCGCCTGATAGCTAAGGCTTGCGGTTTTATATAAAGCCCGCGCCAATCAAACCAAACTTGCTTAAAATTTTCCCGGCTCATTTTGCGGATTTTGCCTAATTCCGGGTCCTGCAGATAAATATATTTATCATCTAAACCGGCGACAACCGAATAATGCCCTTCGGCAATGTCCGAATCGCTATAATCTCGCCGGCCGCGCGTGAACCAATTAACTATCACCGGCGTTTTTTTCTTAAGCCATTGTTCAATATCTTTAAAACTGGAATTATCTTTGATTTTAACTTTAAAACCAAAACGCGCCGCGCCCTTTTTTATTCCTTGCGCGCTGGTGCCTAAAGTTTTGGAGGAGCCGCAGACTTTAGCTAACATTTTTTCCGCAACATCAACTCCGTAGTATTGTAAAACTATTCTTAGCGACACCGGCCCGCAAAGGTAGCCGCGCGTTTGCCGGTAGGATTTTAGCGACAACATTACTTTAGCCATAAAAATAATTTTAATTACTTTTTTTTCCCTGTCTTTTTTGCTCTAATCGCCTATTTTCTTCTACCAGTGCTTTAGCCGTAGCTGAATCCGCAAGCGGCAGGGCAAAGCAGAATTTAGAGCCCCTGCCTTCTACTCCCTCTGATTCAATCCAAATTTTTCCTTTGTGCGCTTCAATCATAATGTTAGCGACGTACAAGCCCAAACCCGTGCCTTCGGTATTGACTAAGTTAGCGTCTTTGCCGCGGCTGAATTTCTTAAACAAACGCGCCTGCTCTTCGGGCTCAACCCCCATGCCCGTGTCCTGCACGCAACATTCAACCATACCGTTTTTTTGGCCAAAGCTCACGGTTACGCCGCCGTCCTTAGTGTATTTAATGGCGTTATCAATAAAGTTAATAGCCACCTGCCGGATTTTTTCGTCATCCATTATTACGAGCGGCAGCGGTTGTTTTGGCTCAATAAAACGCAAGTACAACTTTTTGTCTTCCGCGTTCTTCTTTAAGTTTTCATACACTTCCCGCACCAAATCAGTTAACTGCTTAGGCTCAAAACTGAACTTGATGCGGCCGGATTCAATGCGGGAAATGTTGAGCAGGTTCTCCACTAAACTAATCAGCCGGTTGCCGGAAATGAACATTTTCTGGATGGCGTCCCGTTGTTTGGCGCTTTCTATGTTGCCAAAATCGCCGTCTAACAGCATCGAGCCATATCCTTTGATGGCGGTAAGCGGCGTGCGCAGCTGGTGGCTGGCGATGGAAATGAATTCGGATTTGGTTTCGTCTAAACGCTTGAGTTGTACATTTGCTTTTTGCAATTGTTTATTAATGCGTTCGCGCTTTTTGTTCGCAATAGCAAGTTCGTTTGCCAGTTTTTCCATCTGTTCGCGACGCTCAACTTCACGTATAACAGAACGAATTAATAAAATAGCAAAGATAAGAGTAATGAAAAAAATAACGCCTTTTATAAAAAAGTCTGCTTGAGATTCTGCGTAAAAAATTTGAAGGAAAGTGACAAGGACGATTACCGTAGAAAATAGTTGGGCGGCTATAAGTTTTATGTCCATTAAATGGTATTTCAATATTGCGTATGCCGTAAAAACAACATAAACGGACACTAAAATATTTCCTATCGGAATTATTTTGATGTTATACCATAGAAAATAATTAGTGACCCCGCCTAAATACCCAATAGTAATCCCCCATAAAATAAATTTTGTTTGAACTTTTTTAATTCCGTCAACTGCTCTGTAATGTTTTGCTAATAAAAAAGTGCAATATACAGCATAGGCTAACCAAAATAACAAAAAAGGGTGAAATAAAATCCCCGGCTTAGGCCAAAATTCAAACATTAACGCTAGCTCTACCTTTTTAATAAATAAGGGGGAGAAACTTAGGGATAAAAAAAATAAAGCCAATATATACCCAAAAATTAAACTCTTCTTTTTTCCATCCAACAATCCAGTAAATGATAAGATAAAATGATAATAAAAAATAGGAATAAAAATAGCCCCAACCATTAGCATTCTTGTCCAAAAAATAGCATCTCGTGGATTATCAGAAATTTGCCATATGTAGTATGCCCCGCTCCATATGGCTACACTAAGACAAAAAAACGCGAAAGTTATATTAACTTTTTCCTTTTTCCCTTTTGAATATATTAAAAATCCTAATGTTATGCTAGTTATAGCATTAATTAATCCTGATATTGCAAAAAAGTTCATAATGTCACTTAGTTATTATAGTTCCTTTATGTTTATTTATATTTATATTTTAACACTTTTATAAACTGCGGACAATAAAAAATCCCCGTTCTGCACACTTAGCGCAAAACGGGGCTAATTTCAAACCGTGCATAAGGCCACGGCATGAATTTTCTCGGGCTCAACAACAATCTGGCAAGACGATGTTTTAGAGTTAAATCCGGCCGCTTCTATAATAGAGGCGAGTTCTTCCGGTTCGCGGTAAATCATATCCCATTCGATTACAGTGCTCATAAATGACACTTCATCGTTTGAGATTGCATTAGCCGTGATGAAGAACCCTCCCACTGGCAAAAAATCTCTAATGGAATGGCAGAGGGAAATAGCTCTTTCATCATCCAAATAGTCCATCAAACCCACCATCTCAACCATGGTAGGCTCGAATGATGCTATTTTTATAAGGTAATCCACCAAATGCTGAAAATTCAAGATGTTGGCTTTCTTAGCCTTACAGATAAACCCCAGCTTTTCCTCGTCAATCCTAATATTGACATGACGCAGCGCTTTTGGGTCAATATCTGTAAAAAATACGGAAAGTCTCTGCCCAATTGATGGATAATCTTTGACTATGATGTGGCAGGCCTCAAAAATCGCTTCGGCCGAACCGCATGCAAGAGTTAAAATTTTTACCTCGCCAAATTGCCGGAAGGTTTCCTGCATTGCGTTGACTAGGTGTTGGACTATCATCTTTTTCCGGTTTCGCACAGCGCGGGCGTTCCGCATTGTAATCCAAAAGTAACTGAACAATCTTAACGCTCCGAACCACCGGAAGTCAAAATTGTATATGATGTCCAGTGCCCACCAACTTGCGGCACCAGCTCGGATGTTTCTGCACGGCCGGCTTAAGCCATCAAATAGAACCGAGTTACAACGCAACACTCGCTTGCCATCTTTATCCTTATCCTTCCAAAACCAGGGCCAACTTTCGGGAATCCATTTCTTTTTCCATTTGACGATAAAAACTAAGAGACCCATCAACCACAACCTGAAAGAATCCAAGCGTGATTTGCTCTCATAGTTTAGATCGACTTTATGGTCGAAGATGATGGGAATATCCCTTTTAGTTGAAGTCGGCATGGAAGGAAGATCAACAACTCGACTTTCGTCTGTTCCTGTCATCTGATTTTCCATTGTCGTGTCTTCCTTTCTTGCAGAATGATTGCCTTAACCTGTCTGACTGTGGTTTTTAAAGAGCTCTACATACTAACACAAGACAATTAATTTGTCAAATGTACAAAAAATTTGCTTCGTAGCAAAGACATTATAGCATACTTTTTAAAAAGTATGAATAAAAAAGGGTTGAAGCAATATCAACCCTCTCACATCGCATTCAAATTAATTTTCTTCAAACTACCATCTATATTTCAACGTTACGCCGGCGCCGAAAATATCAGCACGGTGATGACCGGCCGCGGCGCGTCCGGGAGCAAACGCAATATCTCGCTCACCCCAAGCGTACATACCGGCAACATCCAACTCCAAATTTTTACTAATTTGGAAACCGGCGCCAAGGCTGACATCCCAACCCGACACATCCGGAATGGACGGCACAAGCGTACCATCCGGCGCTCCGCTGGACAGCCAGCCAACGCCTGCTCGCAGCGTCAGCCAATTATTCGGCAAATCCGGGACATATTCCGTCCCTAAATTCACCGAATGCACGTTGCCCCAAGCAAGCGGGACTACAGCTGGCGGCAAAACATCATAGCGGACATTTAAAAAATCTGTCTCGCTATAGTCTGTCCAGAAATAATCCGCCGCTACCAACCACCGACAACTGATGTTGTAGGCAACGCCGACCCCTAGCCGCCCCGGATTATGAACCTGGGAGTCAAATCCCTGTTGCCCCAAACCCACTACTGCTGGAAACTTTGTGTGGCCGGAGATATCAATCGGCACTGGAATGTCATAGGACATCCCTAAGCGCCAAGGGTAATTTACATAAAGCACCCCAACTGACGCTCCTACTCCCAAACCATCAGCCGAGGTATGAGGCGAGCCAAGGTAGTTGCCACCCATAATCAGCGGCAAATTAAAATCAACATTGCCATAAATCGCTTTTATAGTAGCACCGATCGTTAATTCGTCGGTAAGCGAATAGGCAGCCCCAACCGCAAAATCTCCAATCATTACTTTTGATTGGAAATAAGGCAGATAGCCGGCGTAATCGGCCGCAAGACCATAGGGAACCCATGCTCCCATGCCGACAACTAAATCATCGCTCACTCGATGAGCGAGAAAAAATTCCGGAAACGGGAACAGTTCATCAACCGCATCCCAATTCCCGCCGCCAAGTAGCGGGTCTTGGCTGTACTCAAAATCGGTCAATAGAAAAGTGCTGCCGATTTCAAATTCCCAGTTCCCGACCCAAAACAAACCAGCCGGGTTACTGGAAAGCGCAGACGCGCCTTCACCCGCGGCTGTAACCGCTCCGGATAATCCCAAACCGCGCGCGTCCGGCCGATGGGTAATGGCGTTTAAAAGGCCGGCCATGCTCGTTTCTACAACCAACAACGCCAAAACCAACCCGACTAGTAATCTCTTCATGACGCACCTCTTTCTCCCTTTGAGGGAAAATATATATTTCTAGAAAAAGCTAGTTGATAATGAACGACATAACTTTGAACATTAGCATAAAATTTTTAAAAAGTCAACTAAATCCAAACACCTTCACCGCCGGGTATTAAACCCCAACACCAATTTTGGTGTAGGGGTAAACCCTGCGGGAAGATCCACACCGTCCATTCATCCCCCACACCAAAATTTGGTGTGGGGGTATTCTGGAAGGTGTATGGATAAAAACAAAAAAATACCTCAACTTTAGGTATCCTGATAAATAATCACTTAAAGAAAACGCCGGCAACTCTTGCGGTTGCCGGCACACAAAGGCCCGAGGTTACCAAACGGCCCTCCGTTACTCCACTGCCGTCACATTGGACCAAACATGCCCCCGGCTCTGGTTTGAAGAATTAAAAGCAAAGAGAGCCAACCGATAGGAACCGATGCCATGCTGGCTGACTGGCAAACTAAAAAACGAGGCATTACCGCTGACTCTTAAACTTTGGCCGATGTATCGGCGATCTTTATAAAAGTCAACGCGGTAACGAGCCACATCATTTTGCGCTGACCAACGCAGAACCAATAAGTCGCCTTCCAAAGATAGCCGTACGTTCTGGGGTTTAAGCGGAACATCCCACGGAATCGGAGTCGGCGTTGGCGCTGAATCAACTACTACCACATTTGACCAAACCGGCCCCATGCTTTGATTACTGGCATTAAGGGCAAAGATAGCCAGCTGATAAGAGCCGGCGCCGTAACGGCTAATCGGTAAACTATACGAGGCAGCATCGCCGCTGACCCTTAAGGTTTGGCCGACGTAATTACCGCCTTTATAAAAATCAAGACGGTAATGGTCTGCGTCACTTTGCGTTAACCAGCGCAAAACCAAAGCGCTGCCTTCCAAAGATAGCCGTAAGTTCCGTGGTTTTGCCGGCGGCAAACTATCTGCCACATGAATAACCACTAAAATCACGGCGTGATAATTGCCATCGTCGGCCTCCACATTTACGCTGTAATTTCCGGGAGCAAGGCGTGATAATGATAGGGCGCCATACGCCAAGTTGCCCACTGACGGGTTTCGTTGGAAAGGCACAACCGTCGGACTGGCAGACAAAATTACCGATGATGCTTGTCCGTTTAAACTCAATGCTCTGATCCAAACTGACTCCGGGTTGCCGACTAATGTGTAAACATCATATCTGGCGGTGCTCCTCATGGCCACGGTATAAGACTGGCTATTCATCACTTCTAAAGTTATGGGCGCTACCGTGGGAGTGGGAGTGACTGTTGACGTAGCCCGCGGGGAAACAACTGCTAATGGTGCCGAAGTAACCGATGGCGTTGGCGTATTGGCAGCCGTACCATTGCCGCTTACCCGATACCTGATGATAAAGCTTGCGCAATGAAAGCCGCCGTCATCGGACGCATAAACCTCGAACGCAAACTCCCCGGCAGTGGCGGTATCAAGCGTTAATTCCGCCTGACTTAGCCATAATCCTGTAGTCGGATTGGTTAGGGTGGGCTGCGAATAAGAAGCATGAGCAACAGGCGCTGTTACCGGCACAATGATTGTGGCTGGTTGCGGTCCGTCGCTATCAGTGGCTTTTACTAATACCGAGCGTAGTGCGTTCAAGGGAATATTATCCAACGATTGAAAGATAAGCACGCTCATCTCCGGTAATTCATTATCTTCCACTCGGGTGGGAGTGGGAGTTAATGTAGCCGTTGGCGAAGGAGTTGGCGTCACCGTCGGTGTTGCCGTTGGTAACGGTAGTGGCGTGTCAGTTGGCGCTGGCGTCGCTGTTGGCGGCAACGGCGTATTGGTAAAAGTAAATGTTGCCGTTGGTAACGGAGTGTTAGTTGCCGTTGATGTTAATGAAACTGGCGTATCCGTTACCGTGGGCGTTGCCGTAGACATAGGCGCTGGCGTGTTTGTCGGCGTCCAAGTGGGAGTGGGCGTCGGCGTAAGTGTTGAGGTGTTAGTCGGCGGGACCGGCGCGTTGGTGTTCGTCGCTGTTGGCATACTGGTTGGAGTCAGTGATGGCGTATTGGTGGGAATAGACGTCAGCGTCGGCGTATCAATAGACGTTAAAGTAAGGGTAGGAGTTGGAATTGCCGTGTAGGTAGGAGTGAATGTTGCCGTACTTGTTAATTCTGGGGTGTCAATTGGTGTTGCCGTTGATGTTGCCGTTGGGGTAGCGGTTACCGTTGGCTCTGGCGTATCCGTCGGTTCCGGCGTATTAGTCGGCATTGGCGAGGGAGTATCCGTTACCGTTGGCGTCAATGTTAGCGTGAATGTCGGCGTCGACGTTTCCGTTGGCGTAGCGGTGGGAGTAAAAGTAGGGGTGGGAGTAGCTGTCGGCGTATGAGTATTAGTAGACGACGGCGCAAGGGTAGGAGTTGGAGTTGGCTGTGGCGCGGCGATAACCGTAAACCACGAACTATCTCCGTTAAACGGCAAGTCAATCCAAGCATAGATGCCGTCGGAACGGCGAAAATTCGCTCTGATCAACAACCGGTACCGCGCGCCGACTGGCGGCAGCCAATTTGCCTGATATAATTTGCTGAACGGCTTGCTTTCAGCGGCGGCGAATACATTGGTTCCCTGATCGCCGGTCCAAATATACCAATAATAATCATCTCCCTGCCCCTCGTATTGCGCTTGCGCCTCTAAACCTGACAGTTCCAGTGCGTTCTGGGTATTGTTGCGCAGAGTAACGGATACCTCGGGTTTAACTCCATAGACCACAGGCCGGGAAATATCCAGTGCGGTTACCTGCAACATGCTTCCGTCGGGGAGGATGGGGGTTGGGGTGGGGATAGGAGTTGCGGTCGGTTCCGGTCCGCCAACGCCGCCATGCGACAATCGCACCCAGTCAAAAATCCATTCTTCGTAATCAGCGTCTTGAGTCAACTCAATGCTGAACTGGCGGATGGGTATGTTGCCAACATCGTCTAAAAATGCCGCATATTCATGATACTGGTAATCGCGTTTAACTACATTACCTGCTTGTCCATCCACGCCGTAAACTCTTACTTCGTGGTTCCAGTTACCATTGTCGTCTTTAATCCAAATCTGGCAGTAAGTATCCGGGCCAGTTCCTCGTACTTTGGCGCTGAAGCGCAAAATCATGCCTGCCGTTGTTGTTCCGGCTGGCAGTTCCGGCGAGACTACTCCGGGATTTAGCCCTTGAGCGACAACCTTCCAAGTGTCTTGATCAACCGGGTCTTGGTCGG
>MFFV01000032.1:0-1645 GCA_001777995.1 Candidatus Falkowbacteria bacterium RIFCSPLOWO2_02_FULL_45_15
AAAGTGGAGAAAGGCGAAAGAATAAGTTATGGTTTGACTTATCAATTTAAACAGAGAGCAAAAATAGCGATTCTGCCTATTGGCTACGCTGACGGCTATGACCGGAAATTATCTAATTGCGGCGAGGTTTTAATTTCCGGCAAGCGCTGCCCGGTGCGCGGCCGCGTTTGCATGAATTTGACCGCCGTGGAGGTAACGCGGGTGCCGGGCGTACGCGAAGGCGATGAAGCGGTTTTGATTGGAAAACAAGGAAAGAATGAAATTACGGCTGACGAACTCGCGCAAAAAATCGGTACGATAAATTATGAAATAGTAACCAGAATAAATTGGCAAATAGAGAGAAAAATAAAAGTAGGAGAGTAGCGATATTCACGGGATTGCCGCGTCGCTTCGCTCCTCGCAATGACAAGATGAATCAAGCCGAAGAAATAAAATCAAAATTGGACATCGTGGAAGTTATTCGCGAGTATGTGCAACTCAAGCCGGTGGGGGTGAACTTTACCGCGCGCTGCCCGTTTCACCGCGAGCGCACTCCGTCTTTCGTCGTTTCGCCCGAGCGGCAGATTTGGCGCTGTTTTGGCTGCGGCAAAGGCGGCGACGTTTTTAGTTTCGTAATGGAAATAGAGGGGCTGAATTTCATTGAAGCGCTGCGCCAACTGGCGCCTAAGGCCGGAGTGCAATTACGCTCGTACAACCCGCAAGAAACAAGCCGGCGCAACCGCCTGTTGGACGCGGCTGATTTGGCGGCTAAATATTACCATAAAGTTTTGCTGGAAACGCCGGAAGCGGCCGGCGCGCGGCAATATTTGCAGCAGCGGGGGCTGAAGCCGGAAACGATTGCCGAATGGCAAATCGGCTACAGCCGCGAGTCTTGGGACGACTTGTTTAATTTTTTAAAGGCGAAAGGTTTCAGCGAGCAGGAAATATTTTTAGCCGGTTTATCCGTAAAAAAAGAGCAGGGGGTCGGATATTACAACCGCTTTCGCGGCCGCATCATGTTTCCCATCAATGACGCCGCCGGCAACCCGGTCGGATTTAGCGCCCGCGTTTCTCCCGAGCGGGAAGCAACGGAGCGGATGGGAAAGTATATCAACTCGCCCCAGACGCAAATTTACGATAAAAGTAAAATTCTATTCGGTTTAGACAAGGCGAAAAATTTTATTCGCGAGGCGGAAACGGCCATGGTGGTTGAAGGCCAAATGGACGCGCTTTCATCCCATCAAGCCGGATTCAAGAACGCAGTAGCCAGTTCCGGAACGGCTTTGTCTGGCGACCAAATTAAATTGCTCAAGCGCTATGCCGACAATGTTTTATTTGCTTTTGACGTTGACGCGGCCGGGCAAATCGCGGCCGAACGCGGCATTGAACAGGCGTTGGGGCAAGAGATGAACATTAGAGTAATTCAAGTGCCGGGCGGCAAAGACCCGGACGAATGCATTCGTAATAATCCGGACGACTTCCGGCAGGCGGTGGAAGCGGCCCAGAGCGTCATTGATTATTATTTTGGCCGCACTTTTCGTGGCTTGGATTTAAATAACATCGCTAACAAAAAACAGGCGGCGGAGAAGTTATTGAAAGTAACGAGTTTTATCGGCAGCACTATTGAGCGAGACGCTTGGTTGCGGCGGCTGGCTAATGCCTTGGA
>MFFV01000032.1:1686-11982 GCA_001777995.1 Candidatus Falkowbacteria bacterium RIFCSPLOWO2_02_FULL_45_15
TCCCGAACATTTTAGCTACCTCATTAACAACATATCCCCGGAGATGCTGACCGAAGAGTTGCAGCGGGCATTTTACAAAAAGCTGGTCGTTTATTATAATACCATAGAGAGCGACTCTAATTTATTTAACGACGACAGTTTAAAATCTTGGCTGGGAAATACGATTGCCAACGAAGAGGAGTTAATTGGTTTACGGGGATTGCTGGATATGCTTTTGCTCTTGGCCGATAAAGATTTTTATGAAATGAACGCCAGCGACGCCAGATTGGAGATCGGCAAAATCATCAACCAACTCAAGCGAAAGCATTTAATCAAAAAAATGCTAGCAATTGAGCGCGAACTGGTCGAAGCCGAACGGCGCCAAGACGCGGGCGGCATAATGGAATCCATGGAAGCGTTTAAAGTGGTCGCGGATGAGGTGCGGCGGCTAGAAGAATGATTAGGGGGCGGAGGATAAAAGACCAAGCCCCCGTTTATAATTTATGTTTTCATATGCCTAAGCAGGCGAAAAAAACATCCAAAATGGCGGTAAAATACAGGCCAACCAAAAGATTCGGCGTTAAAAGAAACAATGAGCGGGCGCGCCGAAAAGCCTTCAATAAAAGGCAGGCGGTAAAAAAAAATCCAGCGGCCAGAGCGCGTCAATTCAAATTTAAAGCCAGCCGCGAATTAGGCGCTAAAATATTGCGCCAACCGGTAAGGGGCGAAATTGAAGAGGCGGGGAAGCCGGACGAGCAGAGAAGGGAAAACGTGATTGCTAAAGGCCGTTCGCGCGGTTTCGTTACCGAAATCGAGCTGCTTTATACTTTTCCTCGGCTGGAAGAATACATTTACGATTACGAATGTTTTTTGGAGGAACTGAACAAACACGGCATCCAGATTATTGAAGGCATCGAAGGATTTTTGAACGTGGAAAACGAGGGGCAAAACAAGCAAGAAAGCAAATTTCAGGAAATAGTTGACAACATCAACAGTAAAAAAAAGTTTGACATCACCGAATTTTCCTCCGACTCCATTCAGATGTATCTGCGCGAAATCGGCAAAGTGCCGCTTCTGTCCAACGCCGAAGAAATTGAGCTTGCCAAACGCAAAGAAAAAGGCGATAAAGAAGCGGCTAACCGGCTGATTCAGGCGAACTTGCGGCTAGTAGTTTCCATCGCCAAAAAGTTTGCCGGCGCCAAAGGGCTGTCGCTGTTGGATTTAATCCAAGAGGGCAATATCGGATTGTTCAAGGCGGTGGAAAAATTTGAATACCGCAAGGGCTATAAATTTTCTACTTACGCCACCTGGTGGGTGCGCCAAGCCATTACGCGCGCTATCGCGGATCAATCGCGCACCATCCGCATTCCGGTGCATATGGTAGAAACGATTAATAAATTCCAGCAGGTGGAAAGGCAACTTATTCAGGACTTGGGCCGCGAGCCATTGCCGGAAGAAATCGCCGCCGAAATGGGCGAGGAGCTGGATAAAGTCCGCCATATCATTAAAATTTCCCAAGATACGGTATCTTTAGAAACAACCGTGGGCGACGACGAGGAAGATTCTACTTTGGAAGATTTCATTGAAGACGTAAAAAACGTAATGCCCGACCGCTCGGCCGCCTTGAAATTATTGCGGGACTATGTGCGCGACATCATCAAGGATTTATCGCCGCGCGAGCGCAAAATTTTAGAGATGCGTTTCGGGCTTATTGACGGCGTCTCGCACACGCTGGAAGAGGTGGGGCAGGAGTTTGACGTTACGCGCGAGCGCATCCGCCAGATTGAAGCCAAAGCGCTCGAAAAAATTCAGAAGATGGTCGGCATTGAAAAATTGAGAGACTACTAACCACATAACATAAAACACGTAACACATAATAAAAAAACAAGGGAGCTGATTTGCCGCCTTGTTTTTTTGTTGTTACGGGATTCGTGTTAGGTGTTGTGCGATGCCAGTTTATCCGCGAGCGTTTCTTTATTTTGCACGCCAACCAGTTGTTCCGCGATTTGCCCGTTTTTAAAAATAATGATGGTCGGGATGCTCATCACGCTGTATTTTTCGGCGGTAACTTGATTTTCATCCACGTTCAGTTTAGCCACTTTAGCTTTGCCGGACAGCTCGCGCGCGAGCTCCTCCACGATTGGGCCTTGAATGCGGCAGGGACCGCACCACGGCGCCCAGAAATCCACGAGCACCGGCTCTTTAGCCTGCAATACTTCTTGTTCAAAGGTAGCGTCAGTCAAAATTATTTCGGACATATTTTTTACTTTAGCAAATTAAGTTTTTTTATTATAGCACACTTATTTTTCCCCAGCAACCATTTGACTTTTGTTTTTATTAATAGTAATTTGTAGGGTACAAGACAGTTGATAAAAATAAGCGTTTTGGTCTTTTAAACTTTACCCTAGAGGAGGAGTAAATCATGGCAGAAGAAACGACAATAAAGCGAGCGTTAATTTCAGTGCACGACAAGAAAGGAATTGATGTATTTGCCAGAGGATTGCAAGATTTAGGATGGAAAATCGTATCTTCCGGCGGCACCGCCAAGTTTTTAGCGGAGCAAAATATTGAAGTCACCGATGTCGCCTTTATTACCGGCGTGCCCCCAATTTTAGACCACCGAGTGGTTACTCTACACCCAAAAATACACGGCGGCATCCTTGCCGAACAAACACCAGAACATGAACTGGCGTTAGAACAGTACGGTATTCCGCGATTCAATCTAGTTTGTGTCGGTGTGTATCCGGTGTGGGAGGCGCTAGCCGACCCGTATGGGGGTATAGCAAAAGTGGTGGAACTGACTGACATCGGCGGTCCGGCTATGTTGCGCGCGGCAGCTAAAAATCATCAAAACGTCATTGTGATTTGTGAGCCGGATGACCGGCAGCTCATTTTAACTGAACTGCAAGCGCACGGGGACATAGATATTCACCTGCGTCGCCAGCTTGCCCAAAAAGTTTTTAGTTTTACTTCAGAATACGATAAGGCCATCGCCAATTTTTACGCGCTTCACAATGGAGCGTCTGAAGGAGCGTCTGAAATTATTGGTTAAAATTTCGCTAAAAAATTGATCAATATAAATTCCACGCGACCTAAGGGAAGCGTGGGTATTTTTTTACTCTATTATTTTTTTACTCTTTGCCGCATAGCCAGATGATGCTCCTGCAGTTGCTGCAGCAACTTACTTTCATCTACGAGCTGATGGCGGCGGTTTTTAATCACAAAGCGGCCGTTAATCATTAAGTCGCGCACCATCCGCCCGCCGTGAGTGATGATGTTGCCTAAGAGCGTCATTGGTTCGTCCGCGTCATAGGGAATAAAGCCGCGGTCGCGCAATTTCCAAAAAACCAAATCGGCTTTGCAGCCGGGCGCAATCCGACCTCGGTCAGGCAGATGCAGTATGCGCGCGCCGTTCACGGTCATCATTTTAAACAGCGAACTGAATTTAACCGTGCGGTCGTAAAGATGGGTAATGCGCGTTTGGTACGCTTCGGACAATAAATCCAAACGGCTTTTACTGATGACGCTGTCGGTGCCCAAACTCAAATAAGGCAGCCCGTTCGCGTCATAGAATTTCCAAAAAGGAAAAACGCCGCTTTTATGGATGACGTTAGAAGTCGGCAGATGCGCGATGCCGACGCCCGTGGCGGCTAAAGTTTTAACTTCTTCATCTCGGACGTAAATGACGTGAGAAATCAGAGTGCGATCGTTCAGTAAATTAAATTTTTTTAACACGGCTGTTTCGCGCATCCCAAATTTTTCCTCGCAATTTTTAGCCACTTGTTCGCTTTCGGCAAAGTGGCAGGTAAAAAGCAGGTCGTATTTGTTAACCAAAGCGTTGACCGCCGTTAGTATTTCCGGCGTCGCTTTGTATAAATAATGCAGGGCGATAGCCAAACGCGAATGGCTAGCTGTATGTTCAGAGATTATTTTTTCAATCAAAGCCGGAGAATTGGCCGGGCTAACGTTAGACATAACGCTGACGGCGTTGATCAAATTTTGTTCCGTCAGTCGGGAGGCTTGCTCCAGCGGCGCAAAAGCGTGGTAGTGGCTCAAAGTGGTGGTGATGCCGTGCTTTTGCTGTTCGGTAATGTCGCCGATAGCGCCCAGCGCCATATCGGTTTCGCTCATCGCCTGCTCCCAGCGCGGCATCGCGGCAATCGTTTCGTCCACGCCTTCGCCTTCATCCAGCATCATGGCGGAACGCATTAAGTACATCGGGGGGTGGGTGTGGGTATTGATAAAGCCGGGCGTAATGACAATGCCGCCCCGCTTGCCGGCGTCGTAAATGGCGTCAAAATTTTGCTCCTGAATTTGGCCGGCCGGCGCCACCGCCTTGATCGCATCCCCTTCAATAACTAAAGAGTGCCCGGTTAGAATTTGCGTTTTGTCGTTTTGGTCGCAAGTAAAAATAAACGGCGCGTTATGGATTAAAATGCGCCCCGTACGGTTGCCTTTAACTTGGTGGCGGCTGTGCTCGCCCTCGTAGTCAATTTTAGCATCGGCCTGCGGCGCAAGTTCGGATTGTAATTTTTGTAGTACGGTTTCTTTCATTATTATAAATATAATAAAGTTGTTTCCTCCTGTCATTCCCGCGAAAGCGGGAATCTCGTGACTATCACATCAATGGCGGGATTCCCGCTTTCGCGGGAATGACAATCTAAGTGATTTGTAATTGGATTATTCCCATTCGGTAGTACCCGGCGGCTTATTGGTTACATCATAGAATACATACGATATTTTACCAGTGGCTAAAATTTCTTGCACAATTTGGCTAAGAATTTTTTTATCCATTCGGTAGAAAGTGGCGGTCATCACATCGCGGGAATTAAAGGGCCGAAGCACGATTGCTTCGCGGCTTTGTTCATCAACGATCGGTATTAAAACAGACGGAAATTGCCAAATGTTATCATAAATGCCGTTTTGCCGAATAATGCTAATGACCATATCGTCAATTTGGCGCAAAAGATTAATTCGCTCGCGGCTGACATAAACATCGCAGGCGGGCAGTTTAAAAATCGCGCTTGGCTCGGCGGGAGGATTTAATAATAAAACAACGCGGTTGACGTCTTTAATGGTGTTGGTAACTTGGGAAGCGAGCGCGTCCAATTTTTCCCAATCGGCCTCGCCCCAGACCGCGAGCGGGTGCGCGTAGGTGCGATTGTCGCCTTGCACCCCGACTGATTTTAACGGCAACGCTCGTTGGCGCAGACGCGGATATTTTTGCGCGAATAAAACATCGGCTTTGTTTTGAATGGCGGCAACATCAGCAACGGCTGAATGCTGACGGCAAAGGCAGCGAATGGCAAGCCCGGGTCCGGGGAAAGGATGGCGATTGATGAGATTAGGAGGCAAGTTAAGCAATCGGCCGATTTGGCGCACTTCAAATTTATAAAAATCAATTAAGGGCTCAACCACCAATCCTTGCTCAACCATTCGCTTAATCGCATCCACGCGATTATGGTGAGTTTTTATTTTTTGCGCGTTCTGGGAGCCGCTACTTTCAATAATATCGGGATAAATCGTGCCTTGCCCTAAGAGCCATTCATCGCTATTTAGGTTAAGCTTTGCTATTTGTTCATCTTTAACGTCCAAAAATGTCTGGCCGATAATGTTTCTTTTGGCTTCCGGCTCATACACTTGTTCCAAATTTTTATAAAAAACATCAGAGGCGTCAACGGCGGTAAAATTATGCAGTCCGGCTTGGCGGAAGCCGGCGGCAATTTCCGCTGATTCGCCGCGGCGCATAAAACCAGTGTCAATGTACAGGCCTTTAACTCGCTCTTCCCCCAGCGTTTTAGTAAGCAGCGCGAAAGCGACGCTGGAATCAACCCCGCCGCTGACTAAGATAAAAACTTTTTTGCCTGCCCCGTCCCGCAGTACTGCGGGATCGCCGGGGCCGCCGATCGGCTGTAAAATTTTTTGCCGCAAGGCGGCGACAATATCCTCTACATACCAATTTTTTTCCGCGCGGCAGATGTTAAACACAAAGTTGCTAAGAATAGTAACGCCTTCTGGAGTATGGTCAACTTCCGGATGGAACTGGAGGCCGTATAATTTTTTATCTTCATCAGCCATCGCGGTAATCGGACAGTCGTTGGTACGGGCGACAGCGGCAAAGCCGGCCGGAAGCCGCGTTACCGAATCGCCGTGGCTCATCCAAACTGTCGTTTCCGCGTTGACATTAGCCAGCAGGGGCGTCAGTTGAACAATAGTTAAATCAGCTCGGCCGTACTCTCTAATTTTTCCCGCTCGCACCTGGCCGCCTAAAAGTTGCGCCATTAATTGATGCCCGTAGCAGACGCCTAAAATCGGTTTGCCTAAAGTGAAGATGGCGGGGTCAACAGTAAGCGCGCCGGCGTCATAAACCGACTGCGGTCCGCAGGATAAAATAATACCGCTAACTTCTGCGGGCAAAGCCGCCGCCGCAATGTCGTTAGGGTATATTTTTGCAAGCACATTCAGTTCGCGGATGCGCCGCGCGATCAGATGGGTATATTGGGAGCCGAAGTCTAAAATAGCTATATGCCGCATAGTTGTTTTTTCTCCTGCTTTGAGTTAGAATTAAGTTAATCATAGCCATAAATTATTTTGTATGCAAGAAACGTTCACTTTTGACGATGTTTTGCTCGCGCCGCAGTACTCGGAGATTAGACCGAAAGACGCGGTTTTAGACGGCAGGTTAACGCGCCATATCGCGATGCGTTTGCCGATAATGAGCGCGCCGATGGACACCGTGACCGAACATCGCTTGGCGATTGCCTTGGCGCTCGCGGGCGGCATCGGCGTAATACACAAAAATTTAACCGCTGACCAGCAAGCGCGCGAGGTGCGGCTGGTTAAACGTTTTGAAAACGGCTTCATCACCGAACCGGTTACGGTTGGTCCCGACGATACCATTCAAGCGGTCCATGACATTAGAATAAAAAAAGGTTACAAAGCCGCTCCGGTCGTGGATAAAGAGGGCAAACTTTTAGGTTTAATAACCAAACTTGATTACTTTTGGCCTCACGATAAAGATAAATTGGTGCGGGAGGCGATGGTGCCGACGCAAAAATTAATAACCGCGCCGGCAGACATTAGTTTGGAGCAGGCGAACGACATTATCTACACCAAAAAGCTCGGCGTGCTTTGTTTAGCGGACGCGGCCGGCAGATTAAGCGCCATTGTTACGCGCAAGGATTTGGAAAAAAACGAAATGTACCCGCAAGCCAATAAAGACCATAATAAAAGTTTGCGCGTGGGAGCGGCGGTGAGCGTGGGCGAGGCGGCGTTAGAGCGAGCGCGGCTTTTGGTCGGGAGCGGCGTTAACGTAATCGTGGTTGACGTGGCGCACGGGCATTCCCGCGGCGTAATGGATACAGTTAAAATGCTAAAAGCAGACGCCATTACTAAAAGCATAGATGTTATTGCCGGCAATGTTGCTACCGAAGCCGGCGTCAAAGCGCTGATAGCTGCCGGCGCGGACGCGGTGAAAGTCGGCGTTGGGCCGGGCTCAATCTGTACTACGCGCGTGGTCGCCGGCATCGGCGTGCCCCAGCTCTCGGCGGTGTTAGAGGCGGTTAAAGGGCGAGGCAGAAGTAAAGTTCCTATTATTGCCGACGGCGGCATTCGGTATTCGGGCGACATCGTAAAAGCGCTCGCCGCCGGCGCTGATTCGGTAATGATTGGCGGGCTTTTTGCCGGCGCGGAAGAGTCCCCCGGGGACACGGAATATTATCAGGGCAGAATGTATAAATCTTACCGCGGCATGGGTTCGCTGGGCGCTATGAGCCACGGTTCAGCCGACCGTTACGGGCAAGCCAGTACCGTTGAGGCGACGCAATTTGTGCCGGAAGGAATTGAAGGGCGCATCCAGTACCGCGGGCCGGTCGCCGCCATCATCCATCAGTTAGCCGGCGGCGTGCGGGCGGGCATGGCGTATGTCGGCGCGAAAACCATTCCGGAACTGCAACAAAAGGCGGAGTTTATTAAAATTACTCCGGCCGGCTGGCGCGAAAGCCATCCGCATGACATTGAAATAACTAAGCAAGCGCCTAATTATTCATAGCAATAATTTTATGATGGAAGATGCGATTAAAAATTTACCAAAGCAATTCGCCTGGACGCCAAAAATTGTTAATAAAGCTCAATTTAGGCGCGGCAAAAAATTTGTTATTTTAGGCATGGGCGGATCGCACCTCGCGGCGGATTTGATTTTAGCTTACGACCCGGCGATTAATTTAAAAATTCATAGCGATTACGGCTTGCCAAAGTTAACCGAGAAAGAATTGCGGCAGAGCTTAATTATC
This sequence comes from Candidatus Falkowbacteria bacterium RIFCSPLOWO2_02_FULL_45_15, assembly GCA_001777995.1. Classification (GTDB taxonomy): domain Bacteria; phylum Patescibacteriota; class Patescibacteriia; order Patescibacteriales; family XYC2-FULL-47-12; genus 2-12-FULL-45-10. The sequence continues at coordinate 9,957 of MFFV01000032.1, forward strand.
GCCAGTTCCTATTCCGGCAATACCGAGGAAGTGATTGATGGCCTAGAGCAAGCGCTGGCGCAAAATTTAGCGGCAGCGGTTATTGCCACTGGAGGCAAATTATTAGCGTTAGCCAAGGAAAAAAATTTGCCGTATGTTCAGTTGCCGGATACGGGCATCCAGCCGCGCTCGGCTTTGGGGTTTAGCTTAAAAGCGATGGCAAAATTCATTGGCGCGCGGGAAATTTTAAAAGAAGTAAAAGAGTTAAAAAAATCTTTGCGGCCGGCGGAATTTGAGCAAGCGGGCAAGGAATTAGCGGGTAGGTTAAAAGGGTATGCGCCGGTAATTTATTCTTCCGCGCGCAATCGGGCGATTGCTTTGAATTGGAAAGTTATTTTTAACGAAACCGGCAAAATCCCGGCGTTTTATAATGTTTTGCCGGAATTAAACCATAACGAAATGACTAGCTTTGACGTTAAAGCCGCAACGAAAAATTTATCGGAGCGGTTTTATTTTATATTTTTGCGCGACAACGCGGATGAACCGCGGAATTTGAAGCGCATGGAAATTTTAAAAAAATTATATCAAGATAGGGGGCTGCCGGTGGAAGTAATTGAGACGCAAGGGCAAAATTTTTGGCAGAAAGTTTTTTCTTCCTGGGTGGTAGCTTCCTGGGCGGCGGTTTATTTAGCGGCCAGTTACGGGGTAGAAAGCGAAGCGGTGCCGATGGTGGAGGAGTTTAAGAAAAGTATGAAGTAATAATGATTGACTAAAAAATAAGTTGAATATGTCTTTAGAAAAAGAAAACCGAGTACATCCGTGTACTCGGTTATTTTCTATTAAAGAACAACTGCTATTGCTCGTCAAATCCTCCGGCGTTGATTAAAACAGCGCTTGAGCCGTCCGGATTGGTGAGCAAATTACGCGGCGGCAGGTAATAGTTAAAGTTTGATCCGGTTGACTGCTGAACAGTAACCGAATTGGCGGTTTCCCAAATCATTAACTCTTGGGCTCCGCGCCAAACTTCTTGCCGCCACTCCTGCTCGCTTAAGTTGGCGACAAAATCCCAGTATAATTGCGGCGTGCCTCCAGGGAAAGCAGACCGGACAAAATAGTCTATCCAGTCAATTCCTGCAAAGGCGCTGGAATCAAAGCTCGGGTCTTCTCGCTCTAACAGCTCAATAATAGTCGCCGTATCCCAAGCAAAGAAGTGTCCGATGTTACCCTGAATGCGCGTCCGCAGCGGTTGCGCTGTGCTCGGAGTAACATATATTAATTGATCCCGTTCCCGCACAACCCCCGTCGGAACAAACATAAAGTCTTGATCCGACGAGGTTACCATTCCAACGACGATGTATGGCTTTACTTGCGGGTCAAAGAAAGTATCTTGCCGCACTTTCAGCCATTCGCCTGTGGGTAGCGATGTGGTCGCGAGCACGAACCCCGTTGGATCCCACTCAATAACGCCGTGCAACGCCTGATTGTCCGGTGCGATACGGAAGTACACCATTTGTTCTTCCTCGTCTAAACTTAACCAACTTGGTTGCGGATAATTCCATGGCAATTCGGTTGGTGAAGGCGATGGGGAAGGCGTCATCATCAGCACTGGCATCATTGTCGGTGTAACCGTCGGAGTCGGCGTCGCTGTCAACATCCTCGTAGCCGTTGGCGTTGCCGTTGGTTGCCTAGTCGGCAGCGATGTTGCTGTTGCCGTCGGAGTTGCTGTCGGTATTGGTGATACCGGCATATTCGTCGCCGTAGGAACAGCAGTCGGATTAACGCGGCTGGCAATAACGTTAAAAGCCACTTCCGGTCCGTTGATGCGCCGTACTTGGCGGCTGCCTTGCATTGCGAACGCAATAAACCGGTAATTATTTCCCGGCGTCGGACCATTTGCAAATTCCGCAGCCATAAACCGCATACCGCCTCTTTTCCAGCGGAAGTAATTCATATATCTTCCGCCAGAACGGCCAAGGTAGTACAATCGGCTACTGCCATTGATACTCGCGTACCAATGGTAGTCGTCCACAGATTCCGGATTCACTCC
>MFFV01000033.1:0-5943 GCA_001777995.1 Candidatus Falkowbacteria bacterium RIFCSPLOWO2_02_FULL_45_15
CATCTTCCAAATGACCAATTTCTAATTCCTAATTTCTAATGAATAACCAATACTACAATACCCAATTTTTTTACATTAGTCATTGGGGCTTAATTAGGAATTAAAAATTAGAAATTTATTAAAGTTGCTATCTCCATCAACCTATTATACTTGCACACTCTTTCTCCGCGCGACAGCGAGCCGAATTTAACATAATCCGCGCCGACGCCAACCGCCAGGTCGGCGACAAAGTCGTCGGTAGTTTCACCGCTGCGGTGGGAAACAAAAATTTTATAATTATTGGCTTTGGCTAATTTAACGCAGGCAATCGTTTCGCTCAAGGTGCCGACTTGATTGGGCTTGATTAAAATGGCGTTAGCGATTTTACGCTTTATTCCTTCCTGCAATCTCTTTACATTCGTCACGAACAAATCATCGCCCACGAGCATTATCTGCCCGCCGAGCTCTCGCGTCAATTCTTCCCATCCTTGCCAATCGTCTTGGGCTAAGCCGTCTTCCAGCGAGATGACGTTGAACTTTTTCAGCCAATCACGATATAAATCCACTAAAGTTGAATTGATAAAATTTGCCTGATCTAGTTTAAAAATGTACTTGCGGCTGCGGATGTCGTACAACTCGGAGGAGCCGACATCAATGCCTAAACCGACGTCAACGCCGATTTGATAGCCGACGCGCACGGTAGCCGCCATAATAAACTCCATTGCCTGTACCGAAGAATAAATGTCCGGCGCATAGCCGCCTTCGTTGCCGACATCAGTGTCAAAACCGGCTTCTTTCAGCACCCGGCCCAACTCGTGAAAAATTTCCGCCCCCATTCTAACCATTTCGGCAAACGACCTCTTGGCAGCCGGCATAATCATGAATTCTTGAAAATCCAAGTTGGTGTCGGCGTGTTTACCGCCGTTAAAGATGTTGAAAGCGGGGATGGGCAATGAGTAATGGGTAACGGGTAATGAGTACGCGCCGGTTATATATTCATACAACTCCTTACCTTCGGCAACGCTGCCGGCGCGCGCGCACGCTAACGACACTGCCAGGATTGCGTTCGCTCCCAGCTTCTTTTTATTGGCAGTACCGTCAAGTTCAATCATTGTTTGGTCAATTTTTTCCTGTTCGGTTATGTCAAAACCAACAAGCGCGGGCGCTATTTTTTGTTCCACATTTTTAGCTGCTTTCAGAACGCCTAGCCCGCCGTAGCGTTTGGCGTCTCCGTCGCGCAATTCCAGCGCTTCATGCGCGCCGGTGGAGGCGCCGGAGGGCACGGACGCTTTGGCGTTTACGCCGTTGTCAAGCAAAACGCGCGCTTCTACCGTCGGATTGCCGCGCGAGTCTAAAATTTCGCGGGCGGTGACTGATTTAATTTTATGAGACATACTTCCCTCCTTGATATATTAATCTTGATAAATTTTTCCGGTTTTAAAATTAGTTATTAGTGGCTATTTATCTATTTATTCGTGGCTATCCGTGACTTAATATATTTCATATTCCACATTTACCGTCATAATAATTTCCGTGCTGCCGGTTTCAATCGCCGCCGCCGCTCCGCCGCCGCCCATGCCTTTCAGAGCGTAACTTTCATAAGGCATTGGCCCGGGCTCGTTAGAATATTCGGAAAAAGAGACTACTCGGCCTAATTTTACGCCTACTATTTTTGCCAACGCGTCAGATTTTTCCTGCGCGTTTTTAATCGCCAGTTCCCGCGCCTGCTGTTTTAACGTTTCCGGCTCGTCCACTTCAAAAGAAAGCCCGCCCACTTGATTCAAGCCGGACGCGCCGGCGGTAGCTAAAATTTCACTAATTTTATTTAAATCCCTGATTTTTAAACTAACATTTTGGCTTACCTGATAGCCGCGTAAAATCTGCCGGTTAAGGGACCAATCGTACTGCGGATAAATGTTATAATTCGCGGTTTGGATGTCTTGGGCGTCAACATTAAAATCTTTTTTTAACTTCTCAATCACCGCGTTCATTTTGTCCGTATTTTCCGCTTGCGCTTTAGCGATGGATTTGTCCTCCGTCTGCAAACCAAGCTGAATCTTGGCAATATCCGGCACGACCGCTACTTTACCCTGGCCGGTGATGTTGATGGAATGTTTTTGCTCAACAGATTGGCCGATGTAGCGGTATGCTTTTAGGCTGTTGCGGGTCAAAACGCCGACCCAAACGGCCAGTAATATAATTAAAATACTGGCGAAGATGGTGAGGTATTTGTTTGGGATCATAAATTTATAGTTTAAGTTTATAAAATTATTCCGAAGCTCAAATTGTTCCCCGCCTGCCATAGCTGGCACTGCGGGCAGGCAAATTATTCCAAACTATTTAATTATTTTCTTCAACCCCGGTAATCGCTTTCCAGCTAAATACTCCAGCATCGCTCCCCCGCTGGTTGATACCCAGTCGACATGTTCCGTCATTTTGGTCTGTTTGAGCGCGGCAACCGTTTCGCCTCCGCCGACAATGCCGAACGCTTTGCCGGATGATACGGCCGCCACCAAACGAGCGACCGACATGGTACCATGTTTAAAATGTTCATTTTCAAACATGCCCATGGGACCGTTCCAAATGATAGTCTTGGCTGACTTAATATAGCGCGCGTACAGACGAATAGTTTCCGGACCGATGTCCAGTTGCCACATCTTCGCCGGTAAATCAGCGGCGGCGACAACTTTTATTTGTCCTTGGCCGTTGCTTTTGTCGGACGCCACGAAATCAACCGGCAAAATTACATTCTGATATGATAATTTTTTGGCTAACCGCCTTGGCGCCGGCGCCACCTGATAGCGGCCGCTGCTCCATTTTTTAGCCGCTAAAAAATCGTAAGCGATCATCCCGCCGATTAAAACCACTTTTGCTTTTTTCCGTAAATTCTTTATGACCGGCACTTTTGTTTCTAATTTCGCCCCGCCGATTATCACTACGAGCGGCGGCGCGGGACGCAACGCTTTATTTAAGTTTAACACTTCTTTGGCCAGCAATAAACCGGCGTAAGCGGGCAGATATTTTTTTATGGCCGCGACCGAGGCGTGCCGGCGGTGCGAAACCGCGAACGCGTCATTAACATAGACATCAGCCAAATTGGCAAGCGCTTTAGCAAACTTCCGCTCGTTTGCTTCTTCTTCTTTATAAAATCTAACGTTTTCTAATAAAACGACCTGCCCGTTTTTCATCTTCGCCACCGCGCTCTTTGCCTTGGCATTGATACAATCTTCCGCGTAAGCCACTTTTTTTCCCAACAGCTTTTCTAATCGCGGCTTGATAATTTTTAACTTGTAAATTTTAACTTTTTTTCCTTCGGGACGGCCAAAATGCGTGAGCAAAATAACTTTTGCCCCTTGCGAAATTAAGTAACGGATAGTTGGTAAACTCTGTACGATTTTAAAATCATCAATAATTTTATTTTTTTCCACAGCCACATTAAAATCGCAACGCACCAATACTCGTTTGCCCGCTAAATTTTTAACGCTTCTGATTGATTTTATCGTCATAAACGGCTTAGTTATAGTATAGCATAAAACAACAACAAGAACGACCTTCAGGTAATCGCTTTTAACTCTGAAAGCGACCTTCGCGAATGTTGCCTAACTTAAATCATCAATGAATTCCCAATAATTTTCCGTACAATACGGCCAATCATCGCCCATATTATGTTTAACGTGATTGTAACTGGTATAATTCCAGTGATTTTCAAAGTCGCGCCCGTTACGGATAACATGGTCGTAATAAGATTTTTGCCAGCGGAATTTGGGGAAAGGAATGCGGTTGTTATATTTTTTAAAAAATGAACTCCGATAATGTTTAAGCAATTCTCTCAACTGAAGGCGACACATCGATGTGTCGCCTTCATAGAAAATATCATTCATTACATAATTGATATCTCTGGAAACATTTTCCTTTAATGATTTTATTACTTGCGAAATATTATATGCATCGCTCGGCTGCAACAATAAATTTATGTGGTCATAAACTAGGCAAAATCCGTATAATCTGAATTTCTTTAAACTTTTGCACAATTTCAACTCTTCAATAAATAAATCGCAAAATATTCTCTCTTTAAAATATGGATAATTATTAGATGTCTTACTTACTACGAAATAAATATACCCCCGCTCATAAAACCTTTTTTGCGAGTTACGATGTAATTGCATATTATAAGACAGAGTCTATCCGCCCCCTAATTTTACTTTGATTTTTTCTTTATTCTTGCCGCGCAAAATCGTCAACTCAATTTCTTTGCCCGGCTGATAGCTTTGGATAAGCTCGCTTAAGTCATTATCAGCGTCAACTTTGACGCCGTCAATTTCCAAGATAATATCACCGGCCTTAAGCCCCGCTTGGGCGGCCGGACTATTTTTGACAACCGCGACGCCTTTAGCGTCCGGCGCGAGTAACGCTCCGGCCAACTCCTGTTCGCTAACCAGGGCGGATAAACTAAGGTAATTAACGCCTAAATAAGTTTGCCGCCACTCTGTTTTGTTTAGTAAGTTGGCTAGCGGCTGCACATAGTAACCGATGGGCATAACCAAATCGTCGGCCGCATATAAACCTAACGCCAAACCGCTTAAGTTAAAAACGATATCCCCCCTCGTTAACGAGCTGGGGCTGATTTTAATGCGCCGGTACCAGCCCTCGCTTGATTGAACGGCGCCGGCGTTGGCTGTTTTGAGAATGTTCTCGACATAGGCAACGCGGACTTCATCGTCATGTAAAACGGCTAATAGTTGCCCGACAGCCGCATCGCCTTTGTCCGCGAACTGCACCGCGGCTAAATTTTGCCCCCGCACTTTGACAAAATAGCCGCCGGCTTTATTTTCCGCCGTTGATTCCAGCGGCATAATATTTCCCTCATAATCCACGGCGATAAAATTTTCCGGCTGGCTTATTTTAGCGCTCGTTAGCGCCCAGCCGTCGTTAGTCAACACCAGCCCCCGCCCCACTCTCTCGTAGTTAAAATAAAATGGAGCGGCGTTTAAGGCCGGCTGGTTAAAGGGAGCAAGCGCGGGCTTATTTTTTTTAAGATAAAAATCAACGACGCTTTTTTGGGCTTCAGCGACAACGCCGGCTAACCGGTCGTCCTGCTGGACCACGACCTTGCGCGGCTGGCTGATAATTAGATTTCCCCGCCGGTAGCTGCTGCCCAAATTAATGTCGCCAAACAACGGGACATCAAAAGATAAATTTAATAAATAAGAACGCACTACCAGCCCGCCGACGACTCCGGACAATAAGCTTAAGCCAATAATCGTAATTAATAAAAACAGGTTTCTTTTGCTCATAGTTTAGCGTTAAACTGCTGATTATTTATAACCAACGGGCGGAAAGTAAAATGACGAATAAACAAACTACGCCTACCGTTAAATACCAGCGCGCTACTTTTTTTTCCAATTTATCCAAAAAATTCGCTAAAGACAAGTTAATGACGGCGTAGTAAATAATCGCTAAAGACAAGCCGCTGATAAAATGAGACACGGGGAAAAACGATATGGCCCAAAAATATTCCGCCATCAAGACGCTGATCAAAATGGAAGCGAACAAATTCTGGCGCTCCTCTATTTTATTAATCCAAAAAAATTGATAAGTTAAAACGGCCGTGGCCGCAATGACTATTAAAGCTAAATGCCAGAGCTTTAAATTAAGCAAATTAATGAATCCGTAGGCGCTGATGCCTAAACCAAGGTAGCTGATGATGTTAAAATAAGACGAAGTCTGCTCCAGACTCAACGGCGTATAACTCGTGATGCGGCATAAAAAATAATAAAAATAAGAAACGAAGTAATAACTCGCCACGCTAATTAAAACGATGACTGCTTGCCTGCCCCAGTAGTTGCTTAAAAAAAGCAGGAACGCCGTGGTCAGGCTGACTAAACTAAGCCCCGGCGTTGCGAGCAGCCAAAAATCCTTATCTTTAATCCGCCACTTGTTCAATTTTAATAAAAGAGCAAAAAA
>MFFV01000033.1:6018-17400 GCA_001777995.1 Candidatus Falkowbacteria bacterium RIFCSPLOWO2_02_FULL_45_15
AACGAACGAACTTAAAAATGGAATTAGGCGGTCAAACATAGATGATTAAAATTTTATATTTTGCCTTGTCATTTTGCGTTTTGATTTTTTAATTTCTCATTCTTCAAACCACTTATTATTTTTTATAATCTTCTCTAATTCATTAGTATAACCAGCCGCGCCATCCGTGCCTGTCTCTTCCGCCTTGTCTAACAGCAACACCAGTTGCGCGTGCAAATCGCGAAAGGCGGCCGGCAACTTTAACGCCAATAATTTTTGGCGCATATCGCTTATCGTTGCCGCGGTTGGATTGCTCAGCGCCTGCCGATACTCCGGCAGCAGCGCGCGCAAATTAGTTTGATAATCAGCGGCTAATTTAGCCTGGTCTACCGGCGGCATAGTTTGTGGCGCAACATTTGAATTTAACTCAATGATTTGCTGCGTCAAATTTTTTTGCCGCCAAATAAAGCCAGCGGCTGCTATTATCGCAAGCACTATAATGAATAAAATTATTTTCTTTCCTCCTCGCATAAGTTCAATATGTTAAAGTAAATTTTATTATTTACTCGTTACTGGTTACCAGTTACTGGTTACTCACTTTCTTAAACCCTTCCCACGCCTTCAGTACTTCCAGCGGCACCGCAAAAACAATGGTGTTGGACTGGTCGGAACTGATGTCGTTGATGGACTGCAGAGTGCGCAGGTGCAGCGCGCCGGGGATCGCGCTTAAAATGTTAGCCGCTTTGGCCATGTTGTCGGCCGCGGCCACTTCGCCTTCGGCTTTAATGATAACCGCGCGCCGCTCGCGCTCGGCTTCGGCCTGTTTGGCGATAACGCGCTCCATTTCCGCCGGCAAAGAAACGTCCTTTAATTCCACGTTTTCCACTTTTATGCCCCAGGCGTCGGAAACGCGGTCCACGATGTCGCGGATGCGGTCCGATATTTTTTCCCGCTCGCCCAAGAGTTCGTCCAAACTGACTTCGCCGACGATGTTGCGCATCGTGGTTTGCGCGAGCTGCGACACGGCGTAACGGAAATTTTCCACCTCAATGATGGCTTTATCGGCGTTGGCGATTTTGTAATAAATAACCGCATTCACGCTGACCGAAACGTTGTCGCGCGTAATGGCTTTTTGGTCCGGCACGTCCACGGCTTTAATGCGCATGTCCACTTTTACCATTGACTGAAAAATCGGTATCACTATCCGCCAGCCCGGCTCTACCACCCGCGTGAATTTTCCTAAAGTAAACAGGACGCCGCGCTCGTATTGGTTTACTTGGCGCAACACCGCCGCCGCCACGGCGATAATAATTCCTATCCAATAGATGATGTTCATAGAAGTTAGTTAAAAGTTTACCTCGCGTAGTAATTGCTATACTACATAAGGTAAATAAATCCAAACACCTTCACCGCGGGGTATTCCCCCACACCAAAATTTGGTGTGGGGGTATTCTGGAAGGTGTATGGATAAAGTTAAAAGTTATAAAGTTCTCTATTCTCCAACTGAATCAACGCCGTTTTTAAGGCCTGCTTAGTGTAATCTTTTCGCGTCATTCGGCCTTTGGTCAGCCAACCGATCATGCCTTCAGTTTCGCCGATATGATTATCATTTGCTATCCCTAACTCGTAAGCCGCGTCGTCAATTTCTATATTTCTTTCTAAAACCATTTTAGTCATCTTAATTGGATATTCAAAGCAACAAGATAAACCAACGGCAAACTCTTGCCCGTCAAAAATTGCGCAAGCGGTAGTATCCATATAGCCAGTTTTGGTATGCGGCACTTGGATTATGCCGCTCTCTAAGCCAACGCCGTAATCACAATCTGCAAAAGAATTGCGCGCGCGATTTTTAGCGCCGCGGATGGTCTCTTCTAACGATAACGGCTGGTGCAAAACTTCGGAAGAAACCGGCGCGCCGACTACTTCCGCGCCGGCTAAAAAATCATAATCTTTAATGATTTCTTTAACCGCGTCAATTTTAACCGGATTCATTGAACCTACTACTATTTTCATAACTTTATAACTTTTTACTTTCAATTATTATTGTTTATTTTACCAACAACTTCATTATTGATTTTTACCGATGCGCGTTTTACGCGTTGAACTACCGCTCTCATAACTTTCTATTCCCCCTTATCTTCTTTATTTAATTCTCTCGTTACATCTTCTACCTCGTCTGCGGCTTTATTCATAATGTGTATTTCGGTTTGACCGACATAAAAATGAAAATTGATGCCATTATCACCTCTTCCTCTGGGCGTAGTGGTTATATTGCTAATTACATAATTTCCCTGCCGTATGGCTTCCATATCGTCTCCTCGCGGAGCGCTAAAATCAACTTCCATTGGTGAAAAATTCCTTTTATTAACACTATCGCTTTTAAACAAGTCAAAATACCGTTTTAAAAATTTACGCAAAGCCTCTTCGTATTTTTTAAACGGCTCTTGTTCTGTTTTATTTATAGTTTGTTCAATGCCCATATTAGAATTTATAAATTATTTATAAAATTAAAAAATTAAAAATTTTTATACGCTGAATCCTCCCAAACTCTCCTTGGCCATCTCCACCCATACCTCATCGTCCGCGTCCCATTTGTACGCTTTGAACGCACGGGAAAATTCCGTGTCGCTGTAAACATATTGCACCGTCGCTTCGCTGCCGATTCTTTTTGAGCCGATGGTTTTTTTGTCTAAAATAACCGGTTTAGTCGTGTATTCTAATTTCATTCTCCCTAAGGGTCCTTGAAAAATAATAAATTCAACCTGGCCGCTCGGGGCATCTCCCTGCCCGCCTGCTTGCGTAGCTTGCGGCGGGTCAAGTTCTTCTTTGCCTTCGTCTTCAACGGGAAACTTATCTTTGATTAAACTGATTATGTTTTGCCATCTTTCTATATTCATAATGATGTGATGCTAATCCACTAATAACTGCTAATCTACGAATTGCTAATGCCGCGAATAAATTATTCGCAATTAGCGGATTGGCATATTATTCGCAGATTAGCATAACAACTTAATAATATACCGACTTCGTCTCCAAATCCCGCTTTCTGTTCTCGGCTACTTTTTGCTCAATCAATCCGGCCTCTAATAATTTATCAATTGCTTGGTTCATAACAATCATGCCGCTGGCGCCGCCGGTCTGAATGGCAGTCATAATCTGGTTCATTGAGCCGGCGCGAATTAGATTAGAAACGGCCGAATTATTAACCATAATTTCGCGCGCCGCCACCCGGCCGCCGTCTTTAGAAGGCAGAAGTTCTTGCGCAATCACCGCGCGCAGGTTTGAGGCAAGTTGGTTTAAAATCTGCTGGCGCTTATCGGCCGGGAAAAAGTCGGTAATGCGTTGGATTGTTTCCGGCGCGTTAGAGGTATGCAAGGTGGATAAAACCAGGTGCCCGGTTTCGGCCGCGGTCAAGGCGGCGGCAATCGTTTCCTGGTCGCGCATCTCTCCCACCATTATCACATTGGGGTCCTGGCGCAAAGCGGCCCGCAGCGCTTCGGCAAACGAGCGGGTATCGGTTCCTAATTCGCGCTGTTCAATAATGCTTTGCTTTTCTTTGAATAAAAATTCAATCGGGTCCTCAATCGTAATGATATGCGCTTTTCTTTCCGTGTTGATGATGTCTAACAGCGCGGCTAAAGTGGAGCTTTTGCCGTTGCCCGACGGCCCGACTATTAAAATTAAGCCGTCGCGCAAGTGCGTTAAATTATACAGCGTTTCGCTAAAGCCAAGCTTTTCCGGCACCGGTACCTCTTTAGCGATAACGCGCGCGGTTAAGCCGACTTTACCTTCCTGCCAATGCAAATTTATGCGAAAACGCGCGCCTAAAATTTCTTTGCTGAAATCAAGCTCTTGGCGCGCTAAAAATTGCTGCTTTTGTTTCTCGTTTAAAAGCGTGGCAACGGCTGTTTCTAATTCGCTGTTAACAAGCGACGCCTGCTCAATTGGAATCAGCTGCTCGCCGATTCTAACCGCCGCTAGCGAGCCGCCGACTAAATGCAAATCGGCCGCTCCTTTTTCAATTGCGATTTTAAAATAATTTTGAATATCCATAAAATTAGTCAAAAGTCTATAAAGTCCTTAAAGTCTATAAAGTCAAAACCAACAACTTTATGGACTTTCTACTTTATAAACTTTATGGACTAATTTTAGTATATCATAAGCTTATTTTTAACACATCTTGACAGAAAATAGATAGTATGATTTAATTCCGTTAGCTAACGAGCCTGCTCTTTATACAACTATTACTATAAAGTGATTCTCCATTGATAGTTAATATTCGATGGGTAGCATATTGAATATCTTTTTTAAAATAAAGGTATTTAGTGTGCTACTCAAGCGAATATTCGCTGGAGTGCTCTGCACGCTTTGCGGCAGACAAACAAACTTCAGTAGCGGCCCCGCGGGGCAAAGGAGAAATACAATGAAGAAAATAGATAATTCGGACAAGATTGTAGACAGTATTGTAGGACCGGGGATGCATGAGTGGTTTGAGATTGATGTTCGAAAGGCGTCTTCCGGACGATCGACCTTTGCGCTTTTTTACCGCCATGGATATTCGCGCATTGTAATTGTCTCCGAATGCCCGCTATGTGATGTAAAAACGGCGCTTAAGGATTTCGCTGAAAAAAATTCTTTGGCAGATGAGTATTATCTCAAAGAATTAGTTGAAAACCATTTGTTGAAAAAACAAAGATTCTCTCTGGAACGTCTGAACCACCGCGGCTGGCAGTGGTGCCCCGAGTGCAGCGGCTTGAAGGAGGGAAGGGTGGTGCAAGATTTATTGTGCCTCCCGGGTAAAGAATACATTGCGGCCGTATCCGGCTATGCTACTTGTGGGTTAGTCGCTCGCATCTGCCCGTTCGCCGGCGATAATGCCGTTGAAATCGTGAATGGACGATACTTCCGTTTTGACCATGACGATCCCCGTATGACTTTTGAAATTTACGGGGATAACGGCCAAATGGAAAGTGGCCGGTGTGAGTGCCCGCGGAGTAAGGGGTGTGGGATGTTCGGCACTCTCGCAGAGATACACTGTCATGAATCTTTTTCAGCGGCTTATGCCTCCCAAACGCTCCCTCCAGAGATTTATAAAAAAAGATTTCTTGGGGAAGATGGGGATGTCCAAGTTGAGCAACGAATCGCTGATTGGCTCAACGCGTCAGCGAGTGCCCGCGCCGAGCACGCCAAGCATGGCCCTCGCCATGGTGGTGATGTTTGTCATTGTGGTTCTGCAGAATTGCATTCACGTTCGGGCAACTGCTATGACAGCGCGGTAAAAGTTATCCGAGAATACCCCGCCGCCGTCAGTCACCGACTGATGAAGTTAGTGCCGACTGCTCGGGATTTGGCAAGCAGGCTGTTGGCAACAGTTTAGTCACCAATTTCGTTCATTATGCGCCGTACACGAAGTTTGTGTACGGCGTTTTTTCTTTTTCTAAAATTGTTCTCCCGTAGTGCTTTTTGTTATGTGTTATGTGTTATGTGTTACCTGCCTGTCGGCGAGGCAGGGATTTTTTAAACTTCTTTTTACTAAAAATAAAGTAAATCATTGCTCCAAACATTCCCCCGACCACGTCAAACGCCAAATCCCAATAACTCACTTCCCTGCCCGCGATAAACCCTTGATGGTACTCGTCCGTAATGCCGTAAGCAAAACAAAACAGGACAGCGAGATAAAATATCTGTCCCCGATTTAGCCGCCATTCGGCTAATAAGGAAACGACTAAAAAACCAAGCGCGCCGAACAGCAAAGCGTGCATATCTTTGTCAAAAACATAATCAAACCAGCTCGGCTGATAGGTTGGTTCGGGTTCGGGCAAAGCGAGCTGTGAAGTAATAAAAATCAGCGCGAGCCAAGCGACGACGGCTAAAAATTTTGCGAACTTTAACATAGATATAATGCAAATCTACAAATGTATTCAAATGCTACAAAAAAATAATTTGCGTGTCTCTAGTAAATTATTGGACTACGGATAAATAAAAAAGTTATTTAATTATTCAAGATACGCAAATAGAAATTTCGCGGCATTTGCATACTAATTTGAGGTATTCGCATTATAATGGCTACCACCAAATAAAAAATCTCGCTATATTCCAATACAGGCTGAACAATGGGTTAACAATATATTGCAGCACCGGATTCATTATCTCCTGATATTCAATCCTGCCGGACATCTGGCGGACGATTTCTCTCTCGGACAGGCGGCGGAATTTTTTCACTTGCCGGCGCACCTTGCTTACGTGTCGCCAAGTGGACGGCCGCAACCAGTACCAATAAATTTTGATCTTTATCAATAATAATCCTTTAGCCAAAGCGTAAATTAACAGGCCGAACTCCATCGCGATTAAAGCGGGCAAAAGCAAAATAATCGTTGGCAGTTTGTAAAAAGAAAAAATCGCCAGATAGCGATTGCGCTCAAGGTAATACAGCATGCGCACCGAACGGCTGAATTCGTATTTATGATAGACAACTGAATGCGGCGCGAACGCGATTTTGTAGCCGGCGAGTTTAGCCCGCCAGCCAAGCTCCAAATCATCGTGGTACATATAGTACTCGCGGTCGTAATTGCCGATTTTATCCATTACTTCTTTTTTTATAATCAAAGAGCAGCCGGAAGCGTAGCCATTTATTTCTTTAATATCATCGTATTGCCCCCCGTCAACTTCGCCGTAGCCGCGCGTATAACCAAATCCTAAAAAGTGAATTATGTTGCCGACGCTGTTTATTTTATTGTCTTGGCCGTAGAGCAATATTTTGGATTGGGCGATTCCTATTCCTTCAACTTGCGTCATCTTAACCAGTTCTTCCAGCCAATGGCTGTCAAAAACCACGTCCATATTGGCAATGACAAAATACTCGCTGCCGTCTTTAAGCGCTTGGGCAACGCCAACGGCATTAGCCGCCGCGTAATTTCCGTCCGCGCGCGGAATGATAACCGCCTCCGGCGCCTGTTGCTTTAAATAATTAACTGACTGCTCACTGGAACAATTATCAATAAGATAAAGCTGCCATAACCAATCAGGACACTCCTGTGCCCTTAAACTAGCGATACAATCGGCTAAAAACTTTTCCGCGTAGCCGGTGTAATTAACGATGATAATAGCGATTTGCCGCATAATTTATTTTTTGTCTGCTGGCTTATCTCCTAAAGCAATTTTTTTTACTATCTTTGTTATCTCCCCTTCCATTTTTGCCAGCTGAAGGCGCAAGCGGAAGATAAAATAAAACAGCACGGCTACCGACAGGTACAGCAAAAAATTTATGCCGGAAGCGGAAAAACCGAGTTGCGCCAAGGAACGGTCAATCTGTTTAAGCAGCGCGACCGCCGCGCCGGCGATTAACCAAAAAGCAAGCCAAAAATTAAATTCAGCCGCGTTCAGCTGATTTTTTCTTTTTTGCGACAAAACGCGCGCGAGAAAAAAAATAATGATTGCCAAACCGATGATTTGTTGAAGAGACATAGATTAAAAATTATTTCGTAAATATTCCTAAAAAAAATTCCTCTAAAATTTTAACCCCGCCGGAAAAATGTTGGCCAAAGCTATGGTAAACAACAGTAATAGGCACCTCCCGCACGCGCAAATTATTTTTAACCGCTAACCGCATAATTTCGGAACAATGCGCCATTTTGTCTTGCTGCCAGTTTAGTTTGACTGCCGCTTCTTTAGAAAAAGCGCGGCAGCCGGTCTGGGGGTCGGATAAACTCACGCCCAAAAAAATTTTATTAATCAGCCGCGCCAGTCCTAAAATAACGTGCTTTTTAAACCAAGGAATGTTTGATTTTTTTCCGCCCGGAGCGGATAAAAAGCGGGAACCAAAAACGACTTGCGCTTCTCCCGCCGTCAGAGGAGCGATGACGGCCGGTATGTCGGCGGCTGAAAATTGGCCGTCCGCGTCAAAATGAACGACTACTTCCGCCCCTGCCATTATGGCATATTCAGTGCCGGTTTTCAAAGCCGCGCCCTGCCCGCGGTTAACCAGATGGCGCAAAACAACCGCGCCGGCCGTCTCGGCTAATTCCGCCGTCCGATCGCTTGAGCCATCGTCAACTACTACCATCTGCCATTCTTTGCTTGCCGCCCTAATATCTTTAATTACCGAGGTAATAGCGGCTGATTCGTTATAGGCCGGAATAATAATAAATACTTTATCCATAATTAAAATTTAAGCCCTCACGCTGTTCGCGTCAAGGGCTACTCTTAATTTCGTGACGATAGCAATTTTAAGCCGCTGGCATAAATTATAGCAACTTTTTTATCTCTTCTCTCCTTAATAAGCCGGCTTGCGCGCCTGGCTGGGCGATAACGGCGGCCGTATTGCGCATTCCTAAATCCATCGCTTGGCCGATGTGGCCGTTGAAAAATTTTAAACCGCAGACGAAAGAAGAGCCGAAAGCGTCCCCCACGCCGGTAGTGTTTACCCGCTTGCCTTCTTTGCGGATGTTAGCGTGGAAAAATTTATAACCGTCGTAAGCGTCCGCCCCTTGTTTGCCGCGCGTAATAACCGCCGTCCCCGGACCGTAGCTCTTGATCACGGTTAACAAGTTATGGATGTTATTTAAAAATTTGGCGTTCTGTTGCCGCCGGCGCATTACCTTTTGATCCGCAACGACTAATTCGGTGGCTTCGTCTTCGTTGACGTCAAACACCGCGACTTTGGCTAAATTATTGCGGATGAAACTTTGGCCTTCGCTTAATTGAATGTTGCCCGGATTCCAAGCGATTTTAAACCGCCGGTCATACTTAAAAATAGTTTTTAAAGTTGCCCGCCATTGTCCGCTCAACGATGTAACATAGAGCCATTCGCTTTGAAGGTCGTCTAACAGGCCGGCCGGCACGGTCAGCTTGGCGTTCGCCGCCCGCGAAGAAAAAATGACGTGTTCGTCGCCGGGGCCGACCAAAAGAAAAGAAAAGCCGCTGGTTTCGCCTTTGATTGTTTGCACCAAACTGGTGTCCACTCCTTCGGCTTGCAAATTAGCCACTATCTTTTTTCCCCGCTCGTCATCGCCGACGGCGCAAAGGCAAGCGGATTTTAATCCTAATCTGGCCGCCGCCACCGCCGCGTTAGCGGCGCCGCCGCCAAAGGTCGTGTGCGTTGATTTTACCTTTATTTTAGCGCCATATTCAAAAGCCAACAGTCTTTGGCGCAGCACGTCCTGTTTATTGTCTATCAAAATTCCTTCGGCGGTATGAAAAGTAACGTCTTCTACCGCCCCGCCGATGGTTACAATGTCATACTTCATAAATTACACTTTAACGTATTTGCCCACCGCGATGGAGCTCGCGATAATATTGATTAAACTCGCGCCCAAAAATTCAACGCCGAAAATAATGATAAAATGGCCGTTAAAATAACCGACTAAATCAACGCTCGCGGTATTCAGAAAGCTGCCGAGATACGGCTGCAACAAATGGATAAAAGGATAAAAAATAGCTATCACCGCGATCACCCCCAAGAATGAATACAAGATAGCTTCTGCCAAAAAAGGGGCGCGGATAAACCAATTGCTCGCGCCCACGAGCTTCATCACGCCGATTTCTTTGCGGTGCGTGTAAATGGCGATGCGCACGGCGTTAAAAACGACTAAAACGGTAACGGCGATAAAAATAAAACTAACGAGCAGCATAATTTGGCGCGTCCGAGCGGTGATGGTATTCATGCTCTGCAGTAAATTTCTGTGGTCGTCAAAATTTTTGCTTTCAATGACGGTGTGTTTGCTTAATTTATCCAAAGAATTAATGACGGTTTCGTAATCAGCCAATTCTTTTGCCTGCACGACCAAACTGGGGTTAAGCGGATTTTTGCCGACTTCCCGCAACGCTTCCTGTAACGATTGATTGTCGCGATTTTTAGATTGGAACGACTCCAGCGCCTGCGCTTTAGAAACATAGCTTACTTCAACCACGCCGGCGACAGACTCTAATTCCCGTTTCAACGCGCTGATGTCCTCTTCGGCCGCGTCCGCGTTTAAATACAGCGACAAATCAATTTTTTCTTCCACGGACTTAATCGCCTGCTGGCTGATGTAGTCAACCACCACTAAAAAATTAACCGAAAACAGCGATAAAACCAAAATCGTCACCGTCACGAGCGATACCCAAAAGTTGCGGCCGAAATCCTGCAAAGCGAATTTTAAAACGCGGGCGATAGAAAGTAAAATCATAAATATTATGCTAATATACGAATAAATGCCAATCTGCTAATTGCGAATACCGCAAATACTTATTTATTCGCGATTCGCTATATTAGCATTTATTAGCGGATTAGCATCACAATATGTATTTTCCGATCTTTTGGTCGCTGATCACCCGTCCGGCGTCAATCGTGACTACGCGCCGGCGCAGGGAATTCACGATTTCTTTGTTATGCGTTACCAAAATCACGGTGGTGCCGAACTTATTTATTTTTTCCAGTAAATTAATAATATCCGCCGCGTTGATGGAATCCAGGTTTCCCGTCGGCTCGTCCGCGAGCAGTATTTTGGGGTGATGGACTAAAGCGCGGGCGATCACCGCGCGCTGCTGCTCGCCGCCGGAAACTTCATTCGGGTAGCGCCAAATCTTTTTCTCCAAGCCCACCAGCTTAAGCACCTGCGGCACGACCAGGTTAATTTTTGAGGGGATGTGGCCGCAAACCTGCATCGCAAACGCCACGTTCTCAAAGAGAGTTTTCGCCGGCAATAATTTAAAATCCTGAAAAATAACTCCTATTTGGCGGCGCAAATAAGGAATTTCACGCGGGCGGACATTAGTAATGTCCCAGTCGCCCACTAAAATTTTTCCTTTGGTCGCCTTTTCTTCCCCAATTAAAAGTTTCACCATCGTAGTTTTACCCGTGCCGGATTGGCCGACAACGGAAAGAAATTCTCCCGGCTTAATTTCTAAACTGAAGTTATCCAAAGCATTGGTATTGGGAGGATAAAATTTAGTAACGTTTTCAAATGTTATCATAAAGCATGCGACAGGTAACGCATAACATTAAACGTCTTTTATGTCTGTTATGTGTTATCTGTTATGTGTTATCTGTCTGATCCCGTATTTTAATAAATCCTCCATTTCGATAAAACTTTGCTCCCGCTCCGGCGCGCCAAAGATGATTCCGGTCAATTCCCGCTCCCCTATTTTAACTTTGGTCATCAAGCAATAGCCCGCCTCGTCCAAAAATCCGGTTTTACCGCCCGTGACGTAAAAATCGCCGCCGATCAGCTTATTGGTATTGCGCGCCGTAACCTTTTTTTTATCGCGCCAGGTAGTAAATTTATATTCGGGCAAAGTGGTGGCCGCTAATAATTTCGGCTCGCGGAAAGCCGCTTTAGTCATTATAGCATAATCTAAAACCGTTGACACATTAAGCGGGGATAACCCCGTCGGCTCAACAAAAACGGTGCTCGTCGCGCCCCA
>MFFV01000033.1:17458-19270 GCA_001777995.1 Candidatus Falkowbacteria bacterium RIFCSPLOWO2_02_FULL_45_15
CGCACCAATGTTTCGGCGGTGTTGTTGGTAGAAGCGATTAAAGTCGTAAAAAACAAATCCCCAATCGTTAATTCGTCGCCGTCTTTGAGCCGCAAACTCGCGATTTCATTTTTATCCGCGTGCTCCCAAGTGCGCTCGGCGTCGGCATCGCGATAAGCGACCACGGCGGAAAAATCAGGGTTAGCGTCTAAAAAAACGCTCGCCGTTACTATTTTGGTTAAACTCGCTAAGGGCAAAACCAAATCGGCATTGCGCTCGTAAATAACAGCTTGGGAATTACTGTCAATTAACAGCGCCGCTTGAGAATTTATCTCGGGCGTATCGGCTACGCCGTCAATTTTTACCCCCAGCACCCGACCGTTTTGCTCCGTAATAAACAGCGGCTCAATACTAACCTCAATGACGCCGTCGCGCAAGGAAGCGATTTTTTTAAAAGCCGTTTTGTCCAAGTCTATCGCCCGTTCGGGATGCAGTTTGCGGTCCGGCCCGTAATCGTTTACTTCTACGGCAACCGATTTTTGGTTGGCTAAATTAGTAACGAGCAATTTTGAGCCTTTGGGAAAATCGGGCGAGGCGGCGAATAGGCCGTTTTTATAACCGTACCAGCTGGCTTGCCCGACGGCCATCGCTGCCGGGTTGGAAAATACCGCCACGCGCGCGAACGGCAGATGGATGTAAGCGCGCGCCATGCCCTCGCTAACATAATCTTTGGTCGGCAGCGGTTTCCAGCCGGCGGCATTGGAATCAAAATAATAAACCTGTTTTAAATTATCATCTTGCGCCTGATAGTTAATTTGAACGATAAAGGGCTTAGTATCGTCATAAGCCGCGTGGTTGCGGAATTCAAACTGGTAAATTTCGCTTACGCGGTCCAAATTCCAAGGTTCGGTCATCGGCTCATGCAGTTCCAGCAGATCCACTCCGGTTCCCGCTTGCAAAATTCCGGGGATTAACGACAACTTAATCGCCTGCTCAAAAGCCGCGACCGTGTATCCTTTGGCAATCGTTGCCTGGTCTAAATTAATAAAAAATGATTTCGTCTCTGCTGCGGCCGGAACTTGCGCCTGCGCCATAGAAGGCAAAAACAAAATGCCAACAACAAAAAATACTTGCCAAAATGGTAATTTTTTCATAATATGATTATTATAGCAGATGCGGCGCGGGATTAGTATAGTGGCAGTACGTTTGCTTCCCAAGCAAAAAGTGCCAGTTCGATTCTGGTATCCCGCTCTAAGAGAATAAAAGATTCTCGGAGCGAAGCGGAGATCCCGCAGTATTGCGGGACCCTCACTCGCTCCCAGGGTTTCGCGAGCGTGTGAGCGAGCGATCCCGTGCACGCCGTAGGCGATGTCACGGGGCGATCCCCGTTACCCGCTCTAAGATAAAATTATGCTCCGAGAGTAAAGTCAACCGAGTTATCGCCGAAATTATAAAAGTTCATCCTTACGAAGAGCCAGCCATTGACATTATTTCCAGATTAGAGATTATTTAATGCCGAGACAGCTCAACTGGTACCCGCCAACAGCTTCGCTTACGCGCTCGCAGTCAGGCGGGCAAGGAGCGGCGGTATCGCCTGCCCGCAGTCGCTAGCGCCGATGTAGCTCAATTGGTAGAGCAACGGTATCGTAAACCGTAGGTTGTGGGTTCAAATCCCACCATCGGCTCCAGCGCTTGCAGGCGGGTAAACCGCAGGTCGTCCCGCAATCTTGCGGGACAGGTGGCTCAATTGGTACCCGCCCAAAGCTACGCAGTTAGGCGGGTGGGGAGCAATGGTAATCACTCGCGTATTCGCTTACTCCCTTTTATATTTTA
>MFFV01000034.1:0-19633 GCA_001777995.1 Candidatus Falkowbacteria bacterium RIFCSPLOWO2_02_FULL_45_15
GGAAGCGACCCTTTCGGATTGAAAAACTGCCAAAGAACCTGAAAAAATATCGGCTCGAACTTCATTTTTGGCCAAAAGCGGGCTTCCCTCATTTTTAATACAAGAATACATATGCTAACTATAGTATGTAGCACTAAAATTAGCAAGGCCATATACTATAGTTAGCTATCATTTCAAACTTATGAGTAAAACAACATTAGAAAAATTTGGTGAAAAGGTGCGAGAGGAAAGACATAAACAGAGGCTCTCGCAAGAAGAACTCGCATCACGAGCCGGTGTTCATCGCACCTATATTGGCATGATTGAAAGAGCTGAAAAAAATATAACGCTAGAAAATATTGAAAAAATTGCCAAAGCTCTTGGAATTTCACTTGATAAAATAATGACTTTAGAAAAATAAATATATGGGAACAAATGAATTAAGAAAAAGAAAGATTTGGCAAGATACCAGCGGGGGAAACGCTGGCATTGCAGAGAAGAAATTTTACGAAATAATGTTACAAGAATTTGAAGGTTCTGACTTTAGAATAAGATCAAAACCAAGAGAATTTAAAGACATCTACTCAAAAATAAAACTAAGTAAAAAAGTGTTGGCAGATATTTATAGTCCCGATGAAACATGGGTACATGGAGTAATCCCAGATTTTGCCATAGATAATATTAAAACCAAAAAAACACTATATGTAGAAGTCAAAAGACAGGATGGGTGGGTAGAAGGAAAACCTCGTAAGGCAGGCAGAGGAAATGCGCATGAGAGATCAAATAAATTTTTCACACCAGGACTTTTAAAAATATTAAGAGAGAAAGGAAAACTTGGTAAAGAAGTTTTGCCATTCTGGGTTGTATTTCAAGGCGATATCGCACGTGATCCAAAACGCGTGAGAGAAATTACTTGCTGGTATGATGAGTATTCTGCCCATTTCTTTTTATGGCATGATTCAGCAGATGATAAACCTCTAGTTAATCATTTTAATAAAAAACTCAAACGCCTGTTAATGTAAGGGGTCTTCGTCACTTTACTCAAAAACATCCAGTCCCCAGACTGACCAGCCCTTTGCTTTTCTTCTTGCGAATAACTCAATTCGTTCTTGGCTTGGAAACATTTTTTCTATTGCCTGCATTACCTCTATTGGCTTTTCACTATGTTTTTTTCTAGGAGCTTTTGTTAGTTGTTGGACATTTCTTGCACCTCTCGGTCTTGGTATTTTACCCCGCTTGAACACTAAACATAATTCGCAATTAGAAAGAGTATATTGTCCAGGATTATGGTTCATTTTATCCCAAATAAATGCAACCGTTCTATATTCAAAACCCCACGCTTGTCCCAACTCCAACGCTTGAGTTAAATGTGGGTTGGTTGTCCACATAAATAAAAGACAATCGTCCTTTGCGATTTCTCGAACAGGAAGTTTCATCAGCTCATTTGTTTTTAGTGTAGGATATTTAAATGATGCCGAACTAATGAATATTTTTCTTGACCAATCGATATTGTCTACATCTTTACTGCTTTTATCAAATTGTAGCTTTCCATTATAATCCCATGGCGGATCTGCATAAATTATGTCGAACTTTTTAGCTGGCAACTTGGGATATAAATCATCTAATGTGTTTTGCTTTCTTCTATTCTTCGCTTCAATATTATAAATAGAATAACCAGTTTTTTTATCTGGAAAATTGAAAAGGTTTTGTAATTGCTTTTTCATAAAATAATTTTATAAGCCTTATTTGATTGCTAACTCTAGTATACACACCTTTATTAAATCATGCAAGTGGGCTAAAATAGAAATATAAGGAATTTATCGTCAAAATTATGATTGAACCAATCCAAATAATCATTTCTGTTTTAACACTTCTTGGCTTAGGCGGTATTGTTGGTGGATACATAACCTACTTACTCGATAAAAAGAAAGAACGAGAATTTAAGGTATTAGAGCAGAAAGAAAAGAGATACAAATCCTGCCTCCTGTATATGGACGCTTTCTTTGAACCGAAAAATATAAAATATCTTTCGAGTCGGCAACCTGATATAGACAATGCGCAAGATGTTATCGAGTATTTAAAAATGGAATACCACGAGATGATGCTTTATGCCTCGAAAGAAGTTATTTTTTCGGTTAAGGCGTTTATAGAAAATCCTACGCACGAAAAGTTTTTGAGAACGATTTTGACTATGAGGCAGGATTTGTCTAAATTGAAAAACGATTTAGACTTGAATGATATTCAAATTGAATTTCAAGAAAGCCGCCAAAGAAAAACTTGAAATCGTCCAATCCGAAAGGGTCGCTTCCGCAGGCGGGCGGAAGGGGGGTTTGGGGGGAAATCCGCCCGCCCTATAAATTTTGGGCGAAATCTGTTCGAATTTTTTCGAACGCACACCGCCAATTTTCAATTCATTGCCATAATTAATACAATACTATAGTATAAAAAAGTAAATTTGGAGAGGTGGCTGAGTGGCTGAAAGCAGCAACCTGCTAAGTTGTTAGGGGTTAACGCCCCTCGAGGGTTCGAATCCCTCCCTCTCCGCATTGAGATTTAAACAGGACTGTCGTCCTGTTTTTGTTTTATATTAGGCAAGTACGCAAGCTCTCGGTTATCAACTGGCATGGTTATTTTAGTGCTGATCTGCTCTTGGTTGGGCACTGGTTGACCAAAGTAATTTAATTCTACCGGCTTATCCAATACTTGGATGGCTTGCTGAAGCGTTGATGAGCCCAAATGGGCGTAGCGCAAAGTTACTTTTAAATCAGCATGTCCCAAAAGTTCCTGGATTGTTTTTATTGGTATTCCTTTACAAGCAAGGTGAGAGGCAAACGTGTGCCGCAACATGTGCCAGCCGACTCTTCTTAACCCGGCTTGCTTGCAGAATCTGTGCAGTTGCCGTCGGCAGCGCTCCGGCCTTAACGGATTCCCGTTGGCATCAGGAAATACCAATCCTTTCTTTTGCTTTGTTTTGTTAAGCATTTCATACAATTCGTTGGTTAGGGGAATATACCGGTACTTGTTGCTTTTGGGCGACACCATGGTATCTCTCACATAGGATTTCTTGACCGTTAGAACGCGGTTTCTAAAATCTATATTCGCCCAGTCAAGCGCCGATAACTCTCCCAGACGCAAGCCGGTCTTTAAGGCGGCGAAAATCATTTCTTTCCATTGGCTATCTGCAATGCTATCAACTAACAGCTCGCTGTCTTCCGGGGATAAGAAATCAAAGCCCGGCGGATCAACGCGCAATAATTTTACGGCGGGAAGCTTGTCTATTACATCCCATTCTTGCGCTATATGCAGGCTTTTGCTTAACATAGCTAAGTGATTGTTGACCGTCTTCCTGGCCAATCCACTCCCCAGTTTGTTAAATTTATACTGTTCAACCAAGCGGCTGCTTATTTCGTCCAGCCTATACTTGCCGAAGAATGGTATTAGGTGCGCTTTCAGCGTAATCTTTTTCATTCGTATTTCCGAGGGCTTGTTATTGCTCTCCGCATAAGTGCTGATAAATACTTTGGAAAATTCGGCAAAAGTTTCCACTTCTTTTTTATCATCGGCAAAAGGATCTTCGCCTTTCGCCAGCCGGTTGCGTAGCAGCGCTTCATAGGCTTGGGCGCCTGTCTTGGAGTTTTCCGGGCTGCGCTTGCGGTATCTTTGATGGTTGAACCTGAAGTCCACCCACCATGATTTTCTGTATTTTGTTGCGCTCATAATTTATTTATTTGATTGACTCGATGTAATTTTTTTGCAGGTAAACCAAAACGTGCTCTTTACTGAAGAGTATCTGGCGCCTGACTTTAAAGAATGAAATTTCCCGTCCTGAAATAAGGCGGTATATTGTAGTTTTGGAAACCTTGAAGAAGGCAGCAAGCTCGTCAGTAGTCATAAGTTTTGGAATTGTATCAGGGTCAATCATCATTTAGTTGTTAATGAGCAATACAGAGCAACAGCTATTAAGCTATTGGCAGTCTCGCTCATTTTATCATAATTAGTGGGTTCCTTGAATGTGGTTATTTGTTGTCTTTTTAGGGGCCTAACGAATCAAACTCCGGGTAGGCCCCCTGCATATTTTATTTTCCATACCCCCTCCCCGGAGTTTCGTTCGCTGGGGTGCAATCAAAAAAGTATCTTTTCAGGACTGCTATTTAGCATCTCTGGCGTGATTTTGTCATAATTTTTATGATCCGGTCCGTTGCTAGCAGTACCGCCCTTAACATCGATGTTATTGTAATTTCTTAATATATCTTCAAACTCAATGACTGGGAAATACCTATTCCCTTTATGAGCGCCGGTTATTTCATCAGCATCTGCGCGCATGTCCAGAATTCCTAATTCCAGCAGTTCTTTTAAAAGTTTTTGAGCTGTCCGCTGATCTATGCCGGCATTATTAGATAATTCCTTAGAGGTTGTGTCTGTCTTTTCTTTAAAGATTGCTAGTACCTTGGCTCGGTCTATCGGCATAGAGTTCATTGCCACATTCCTCACAGTGGCTATTTCCTGATGGCTAATACTATCCTTGCCTCTGGCGATAGCGAGCGCTTTAGCCAAATGAGTCAGCTGCTGCAGAGCCCGCCAAGGCTGCTCTTCTTGCTTATCTACTATCTCATGATAGCTAACATTATCGCCCTTATCATTTTTGAATGCATTCTGTTGCGTCATCACCAAACTTCGCGCTTTAGCTAAAAAGACGGATAGATGCTGAAGCATTTTTTGCGTGACAGCATCCTTTTCTTTGAAATTTTTTAGAGTAGCGGGAAGCTTGTCAACTGTCTGCATGAAGCATGCTGACGCAATATTTTTAACAGCTTTGATCGTCGCTTCCCGGTCGTTGCTGCTATTAGCTATTGCAAATCCTTTGTTTAACTCATCTTTAGTTAATTGGGGAATTTTGTAATAAAGGAAGCGAGCGCCTAACTGGTTCATGTAGCGGTAATGCTTGTTGAAGATTGCCGGAGTAACGCAGCCGATTTGACTGAATAGAGAGGAATAGCGCACATTGCCCCTGGTAGCGGAGAATTTGCTGAAATCCTTATCGAATATTCCAGTTAGATCTCCAAGTATCTTTTTAATGGTATCTTCCCGCATGGAAAAAAGCGTCGTATAATCTTTGACTATAAGGCATTTGTTATCCAAGAGTGGTAGTAAGTCTTTCGGTTCTGATCCATCAGGCGGAACATAGCCGGAAGTGAATGCGTTTTCAGTTAAGGCATCTACATAATATGCAAAGACGTCATGAAGCGAATCAAACAGTTTCACTAATTCCGTTTTAGATGAAGACGGCGCGCCGATGATCATGAGCCAAATGGGAGGCTGCATGTTCATCTGCGACGATATTGCAACCGCTAGTATAATTTCTAAAAGTTCGTGAGGATATACGCAGATTCTATCTGCTACCCCTAATAATGTTTGCAGGTCTACTTGATGTATGCCGCTCAATTTCGATAACTCTTTTTTTTGTCCCTGCTTTTTTATTTCTTCAGCCGTCGGCGGGTGCCAATTGTTGGCCACTTTGACTAGTATTGATGTTATTGATGGAATAGCCTGCGCTCTCTTCTGGTCACCATATAGGATTGGTTGTGCGCTCCGCGTAATTTTTTCCTGGCAGCTGTTTTGGACCCAGTAGAAATCAATGGGATAACAGGAGCGATAGGCTATGTCGCCGTTGGTCATGCTTTTAATAATGAGTTCCCTCGGCCTGAATATCCATTCGTATCCGTCCTTGCGGACGCGGTACTTTGGATCCGCAGCTTTTTGCTGGTTTGTTGTCTTAGCTTGCACCATAGTTTTATATTTAATTATTAAGGTTCGTTTCTACCATATATACTGAAAATTCGACTGCGATAATAAAACGCCTATGATTTTGGCTAATCATAGGCGCTTGATGTTTTATTGATTAAATCTTATGTCAAAATTTCATGGCTGAAAATTCAGTGAGCCATAATTATACTTTAGGTAAGAACTTTTTATCTGCATCTATAATGCCTTTCTTCTTATCTTCATATAATTCCCTGAATGTAGGTTCTGGTATCAGTTTGATATTGATTGTATACTTTTGATCGCTGGCTGAAATAGGATCGCCTGGCGCATTGGGGAATATATTTTTTAAAATATTTGACAGCTGCTGTTTATTTTTATGAACTAGATTTTTTTCTTTCTGGCCGGCTGGAAGAGGCAATATTCCTGATTGGGCGGCAAAAATTCCGAGCATGCTCCATGCAGCATTTGCCGCAGTTACTTTTTTTGGGTCCTTTCTTAAATCCGCGAAGCCAAGTTTTTCATAGCCCGTATTATATGGCTTGCCTTTGATTTTAATTTCTACATCATATTGATTTTTAAATTTAATTTCAATGTCCTGCCAGCTCTTTGCTTGGCTGAATTCTGCTATGCTAATATTTTTATCCGGCTTGGCCTTAGCCGCATCTTTAATATATTTGCTAAGCGCGGTTTTGAAATTGTTAAAATTATGCAGATAAAATTTAGAGAGAGGGTACGGTATAAAGATATGAGAAATATTTTTGTTATTGCGCGATATTGAATGCCCGGGCAATATGTAGTAGTTCTTATTGTCAGACAGCATCTCTGAAATATCAGCCAGCGATCTCAAAGAAATACCCCACTTATCAACTTCGCCGGCGTCAATGATCAACGCTTCGTTATGCGCGGTGTTATCCGCAATTAACATTTTCTTTTCCAGCTCGCTAATAAATATGTCAAGGTCTTTTGTAATGCCGCTTAGGCCCGATAGCGTTGTATAGTAGCTGTCTTTAGAATATTTGCTTTCAATGAAGTCAAGCAAATTATCAGGCTTAAATTTTATTGAAGCAGTTAACAAAGTGCTAGTATTTTTAGCTACTGTATTGTTATCTAAAGTAGGTTTAGGGTCAAATACGTAGCGAGGCTGGTTAAAAAGGTTATTTCTGTTATAGAGGGTGTCCTTTTGTATAGCTCTAAATCGGCCTTTAATTGCATGGGCGGATTCAATAATGTTTAATGGATTGCCTGAAAGGAAAAATTCAAAGTTATACGGCAATAACTTACCGACTTGCGTTGTGCCAGACTGGCATTCGTATAGTTTATCCAAGATATTTTTTAATGTTATTTCATTCAGATGCATATAACTGATTGTAAAAATATTTATATCACATTACCGCGATAAGAGATGACCACAACATAGTAAATATTATTATAGTTCTTTTTCTTACATATTCATAATTAAAATATATTTTTTGCTAACTTTAGCCAATCATTAAAAATTAAGCTAAAAATAGTAGCTTCTATATCTTAGGCTAATTTACCCCATTTCCCCGATAGTTTCATCGCGATTTCCTGTATATTTTATGGGTATTTTTTTGTATTTCGCCGTCAACGATCTCGATACCACATGGGTATAATTAGAGTATATAAAATAGACTTTGGGGGGAACGGGAAAATAAAACCAACCAAGAAAGAACGGCGCCTGCTATGGGCATCGTCTTCTATCTGTCATTTAAAACCAACTTAACCTTCCTCACCCACGGGAAATGATGGCGGTTATGCAAAGCATGCATGAGCTTTGTGCATTTAGCTAAAGGTCGAAAGTGCACGGGCTCATTATTACTTCTTAACTTATACGCGCGTATGCCTAAATCAAACTACAAAGGTTCAGCTTCAACCTACAACCTGGTGGCCTCTCAAATCAAAGAGCGCTGGGGCGAGGGCGAAGTGGCACAGTATGATCCTTACACCAACTGCCTCACATTCAGACAGTGGTCAGAATCCGGCTACAAGATTAAGCCGGGCGAGAAGGCCATCAAAAGCGTTACCCTCGTTGAAGTCAAAGACAAGGACGGCAAGGTAGTGAAGCGCTATCCTAAAACCGTCAATCTTTTCTACCAAAGGCAGGTTGAGATGGCAGCAGCTTAATATAGGCCGAAGCATAAATAATTAACAGCAAATCATTGCAGCCATTGAAGGCTGTTTTTGTTTGCCTAATTGCCTATGTCCCATGCAAGCAAGCGCAAAATTAGTTACCGCCGCTGGTCCGGCAACAAGCCGGTGCCCGGTGTATTCATTGAAGGCCGCTTTCTCAACCAGTACGGCTTTCAGCTGGGCGACACTGTCAACGTGCAATATGCGCCCGGACAAATTTTAGTTACTAAATCATAAATTTATGGACATCAAACACTACATCATCAAAGCCGCCTGCGATGCAGATGCCAGGCCGAGATATTTAAAGCACGCTCCCCATCTCTTTGATGACTACTTCGTCATCAAATCAGGCGGCGAGGTTGTAACCAGCCAAGAGTGGGACAAGCTGCATGCGTTCCACTACTTCTTAGACGGCTTGGACTTCGTGAGCGCTGCAGTGCTCGCCTAACTTACTGCTATGGCACAGCAATTAACTTTCACCAATGCAGCAAATGATTTAAAGCTGCATCTGCAATCAGAATGCCCGCATGATTTTATAATCATAGAGCATTTTGACTACGAGCATGACCGCATTTACGAACAGCTCGTCTGCAGTAGATGCGGCTATGCCAAAGACTAATTTAATAACAAGCAAGCGCCTCACTCACAAGGTGGGGCGCTTGCTTTCCTAAAAATATGAACGCACCAGTCCAGACAGCGCCGGCAGTGGCGCTACAAACACAACCCATCAAGCCATTCTCTCTGCTTATTCAGCCGGTAGCAGACAACGAGCAGATAGTTTTGGCCTGGGAAAATTATCAGGAGCTTAAGCAAAAGTTGCTCAATAACAACGACTACCAGCCAATTAACGGTCGGCAATGCATTAAGAAAAGCGGCTGGCGCAAGATACAGACCGCTTTCGGCATCAGCGATGAGCTAATCAAGGAAGAGCGCAAGGACTGCGACAAGCATTTCGTCTATGAAATAACTGTCAAAACCTCTGCGCAAAATGGCAGATTCGCCTATGGCGTTGGTTCGTGCGCTTCCAATGAGCGCAAGTTTGCTCATCCGGAACATGATGTTAGAAGCACGGCTCATACGCGGGCGAAGAACAGAGCCATATCGGACTTGGTAGGAGGCGGCGAAGTTAGCGCCGAGGAAATGATTTCCTATCCGTCAGAAAAACCAGCCGAGGAGAATGTAATAAGCAAAGCATATATGGATAAGGTTTTTCAGGAGAGCGGCAACGGCGAGACGGAAATGACAGATAGAAACGAATACGATATGACCGAGAAACAGCGCGACTACCTCGTCAGTTTAATCAACCAGAAAATCTATGACCCGGTGGAGCGCGAGCAGAAACTGGAGATGATCGGCGGCTTTAATAAAAGCGATGCGTCTGAAGCGATTGGTCAACTGCTGGGAGAGTGAGGTTTGGAAGTTAATTTACGCCGAAGTTAACTTCCGCCAGTGAATGGGCCGGGGTTGCCGTCAAAGCAACCCTGGCCCTATTCTTGAATTTTGCGGGCATTCTTGATATGCTGGAAGTGCGAAACAACAATCTATTATAATATCCGAAGAATAGCAAGCAATTGCGACGTCTTTTGTGTGCGGAATCGGGCACTCCGACCAAACACAAGAGGCGTCTTCGGACACTGATTGTTGTTTCGCAGGTCGGGTGTCCGTTTTTGTTTTGGGAAAATTTAATAATAAAACTTAAACATATGGACTACTCCTCAATAACTAATCATAAGAATAAAGCTGGCATAGAAGCATTGATGGAGCCAAAGAACAGTACCGGATTGGCGAAGTTATGCATTTATATCGGTGGCACTTTTATCTTGTTTGCTTTTATAAGTTTATTAAGAGTAAATTTTAAAGATATGTTTGTGTTCGCTGGCTTAGGCATCTTGTCAAACTACATAGGTTATCGGTTGCAGATACGGAAAAGCGTTAAGCTAATTTTGCATGACGATGTTAAAGATTACTTAGAGGCAGTTGGTACAATAGCTAAAACCATAGTCAGTAAATCCGAAGATTGCGTCGAAGCTTTGGTGAAAGAATTATCGTCATCTAAGACTTGCAATCCTACCAAAAAAGACACTTATCATTACTTCATAGAATTAACCATATTCATGGTTTATCTATTGGAGAGCAATTTTTCAGAATTAAGAAAGACAAATAACAACGTCAAAAAATATATAGATGTTATTGTGCGTGATATATTGGACAACGTGCAGCAGAATATAAGCAGTAGAAATGATACGAAACAATTTTATCCCAATCTTTCGGATATTTATATTCCGACGTATTACAAAGACCGCGACAAAGCGATGTCTTTCACGTCTGAAAAATTGATTAAGTTATATACGGCAAAAATTTTAATGCTGGCAAAAGTAATAGACAATAATAAGGATGCTGAAGTTATAGATGCGGCTACATTGTTTGTAGCTAAAGCAATGGAGGGTTATGTCAAAGCAACTGACGAGCTCCTTAATATTTTAAAAAAGGTGTTCGTAAAATAGCATCTCAAACAGTCTAAAGTCAAACACCCGCGTGATGTAGGGTGTTTTATTATAATTAACTTTAATCTTTGCCTAATTTTAGCTTGACTAAAGGGGTTTAAAATAGTAGATTGAATGTAGTATTTTAAAGTCTTGCTAAGGGCAACCTACAATATAACTATGGCAAAAATTGACTACACAAACTGGAGCCAAAAAGATTTGATAACAGAAATTGAGCGGCTCAAAAAGCGTAAAAAGTACGGGCTTGTCTGGGAAGATAAGCCGGAAAATGTGGTGGAGCAGTGCAGACAAGAGTTGCCGATTTTGGAAGAAGTGCCGGATAAGGAAATTAAAACAGACCCGGATAAGCCGGTAAACTTACTGATTGAGGGCGACAATTACCACGCGCTTTCTGTTTTAAACTATACGCATAAAAGTAAGGTTGATGTTATTTATATTGATCCACCATATAACACAGGTAATAAAAGTTGGAAATATAATAATCGTTATGTAGATAGAGAGGATGCGTTTAAGCATAGTAAATTCATGTCTTTTTTGAGCAATAGGATACGACTGGCTAAGAGTCTTCTTTCAATGAAGGGCATTATAATTTGTGCCATTGATGATTACGAAGAGCAAAATGTTAGACATCTTTTTGATGATGTTTTTGGTGAAGAAAATAGATTGGGCACTATTGTGGTAATTCATAACCCAGGCGGGAGACAGGATGATAAATTCTTTGCAACCGCACATGAGTATATGCTTGTCTACGCAAAGAATAGTCAATACGCAAAAGTAGGGTATCTAGATGTGTCGGAGAAAAAACTTGCTCAATTCAAGTATGAAGATGAGTGGGGTAAATATAAACTTCGTGAATTCAGACGTAGCGGAGCAAATTCACGTCCGGAAGATAGGCCTAATCTATGGTATCCAATTTATATTGATCCTAAATCCCTTGAGTTAACAATCAAGGCAAGCAAGCGTTTAATAGAGCTGTTGCCAATTGATTCGCAAGGCATAAAGAGGGTATGGAGATGGAACTCTGGCACATTTATGGAACAGAAAGAAAAGTATATTGAAGCCAAGAAAAATAAGGACGGCTGGTTTCTGTATGTTAAAGAGAGACTGGACGACCACCAAGGACAAAAACCAAAGACTGTCTGGAATGAACCTTATTATAGTTCTGCCGTCGGAACTTCTGACATGAAAAATATTTTAGGGAAGGAATTTAATGGAAACAAAATTTTTGATTTTCCAAAATCTAAATTTTTAATACGAGACATTATTAGTATTACTTCAAGTAAAAATTCTTTAATATTAGACTTTTTTGCAGGCTCTGGAACTTCAGGGCAATCAGTGTTAGAGCTGAATAAAAAAGATGGGGGGCAAAGAGCGTTCATTCTCTGCACAAACAATGAAGACAATAATGGTGACGGGATAAAAATTGCTACGGACATTTGTTACCCACGTATTAAAAATACTATAACAGGATATATAACCCCCAATAACGTTAAGATAGGCGGCATTGGCGGTAACCTAAAATACTTCCGCACTGCATTCGTACCTGCAGAGCCGACTGATAACAATAAAACCAAGTTGACTGAAAAGGCTACCGAGATGCTGTGTATTCGTGAAGATACGTTTGAACTTGTTATAAACGAGGAGCAGTTTAAAATTTTCAAAGGCAAGGAACATCACACCGGCATTATATTCAACCAGTTAGCCATTCCTGATGTTAAGAAGGTCATCGCTAAAATTGATTCACCGTTTAGTGTCTATGTGTTTTCGCTTGGCGATGACACATTTGAGGATGAGTTCGCTGACATAGGTAATAAGGTTACGCTCTCCCCGATACCGGAAGCGATTCTGCGGGTGTACCGCCGTATTTTTAAATAAATAAAACATTATGTTATTAAAAGACTACCAAGCTATAGCCATAACAGAGTTGTTGGAGCGTTCTAAAAAACTCTTAAATCAACCCGGTGTTAAGAAGTTGATTTTTAGATCATCTACCGGCTCGGGTAAAACCATAATAATGGCAGAGTTTTTGAAGCGTATGGCTGAAGACCCGGAAGTGCGCACGCCGTTCGCGTTCATCTGGACGGCTCCGCGCAAACTTCACACCCAGAGCAGAGAAAAACTCATAAGCTACTTTGAAAATTCCCGGGCGATGGAATGTTCGGAGTTTGAAGATTTAGACGACCGGCAGATTCAGGAGAATGAAATCCTTTTCTTTAATTGGGAAAGCATCAACAAGAAAGACGCTATTTACATTCGTGAGAACGAGAAAGACAACAACCTCGGCGCGGTCATTGAGCGGACAAAGGACGCGGGTCGTGAAATTATACTTATCATTGACGAGAGTCACCACCACGCGACCAGTGAAATTTCACAAAACCTCATCAGAGACATCGCGCCAAAGCTAACCATTGAAGTTTCGGCAACGCCGGTAGTTGACGACCCGGACGAGATTGTATCCGTGCCGCTTGAAAAAGTAAAGGCGGAAGGGATGATTAAAAAATCAATCATGCTCAATCCCGATTTTAAGAACGTATTAAGCGGCGAAAACATACAGAGCGCGCTTGCGGACGGAGCGGACGCTTTAGTCATTGAAACTGCGATTAAGAAGCGCGAAGAATTAGCAAGGGGATATGATGAGGCAGGCGTCAATATCAACCCCCTTCTTTTAATACAGCTGCCTGACAGGAAAACGCAGATGGAAGATCAAATGAAAGCGGATGTCACCCGTATCTTAAAAGACAAATACAACATCACAATCAAGAATGGCAAGCTGGCAATTTATCTTTCCGGCGAAAAAGAGAATTTAGAAAACATCGCCAAACCTACGAACGAAACTGAAGTGTTGATTTTTAAACAGGCCATTGCTCTGGGCTGGGACTGTCCGCGGGCGCAGGTGCTGGTGCTGTTTCGCGATTGGAAGAGCCTGACATTTTCCATTCAGACTGTCGGGCGCATCATGCGCATGCCGGAGCCGGACGCCGGACACTATGAAAATGAGCTGCTGAATCACAGCTATGTGTACACGAACTTAAGCGACATCGCGATACGCGAAGATATCGCCAAAGACTACGTAACAATTTACACCAGTCGCAGAATTGATAAGTACGAGCCAATTAAACTCGCATCCGTGCATAGCAAGCGGCAGCGGGAAAAGACGCGGCTTGCTCCGCTGTTCATCAACATTTTTTTGACAGAGGCGAAGAAGTACGGTTTGGAAAAGAAACTAAAGACTAATGGCCAGAAAGTGCAGATGGGTTTTATATCGGACTTTCAGGCCGGCAGCGTTGATGAGCTCGGCGGCGCGGATATAGCTGCGGATAAAAGCGTTGATACTAAAAATGACACTGACTTGCAGCGGCTGTATGACTTCTTTGTGCGCCGGAACCTCTCGCCGTTCTACCCGGAAGACCGCTCCATCGGCCGGGTCAAGGAGTCTATTTACCACTTCTTTCGCATGCGTTTGGGTATGCACTACACGGAGCGATTTAGAGATATCATCAACATCGTATTGAGTGAGGATAATGTGCAGCACTTCGTGAACGTCATTGACGCCGCCAAGGAAAGTTATATCACTGAAACGCAAAAACGGGGGAACGAACTTGAAGTAGACAAAACATGGGAGATGCCGGAAGCCGTCAACTTTGGCGGAAATTACACAGAGCTTGCTTCTCGTTTATCAGTCATGCAGCCATTTTATTATGACCATCGCTGGAAGCCGGAAAAGGCGTTCATCGCTTTCATGGAAAAGTCCAAGAGTATTGCATGGTGGTTTAAAAACGGCGACCGCGATGCTGTCTATTTTGCCGTGCCATATAAGGAGACCGGCGAAT
Organism: Candidatus Falkowbacteria bacterium RIFCSPLOWO2_02_FULL_45_15; assembly: GCA_001777995.1. Lineage (GTDB taxonomy): Bacteria > Patescibacteriota > Patescibacteriia > Patescibacteriales > XYC2-FULL-47-12 > 2-12-FULL-45-10. Next base: position 14,228 of record MFFV01000034.1, read on the forward strand.
GGCATCCGTTTTATGTAGATTTTATTGTGCGGTTTAAGGATGGGCGTATTGGTTTGTTTGATACTAAGTCAGGCCGCAGTATCAAGGATGCGCGCGAGAAAAGCGACGGTTTGCAGGCATATCTTAAAGAGCATGGCAAAAAGAATAAATTGTTTGGCGGCATTATTGCCAACACCGACTCGCAAAATTTCAGCGGACGCTGGATGGTTTACACCGGCTCCGGCACTGAATTAGCCGCCGGTAAGTTTGATAATTGGGAGGTTTTGGAAGTTTGATATTATGAGTAATATAAAAGATCCAATATTAGAAGAACGCGAGAGTTTATCATCAGAAGGGTATCAATATACCTTTATTCATATACCACAAAGAGTTACAACTATTGTTGCGGCATATATCCAGTTAATTTGGAGTATCAAAAATTTCCGTAAATCAGTTTCTTCAAAAGAAATTATTCAAAATAGTCAGGCTATGTTTAAGGAGAACATAGAAGAAATTTCTGACAGTTTATGGAAAGAGCACTGTGCCGCCTCACTAAGAGAGTTGGTTGATGGACATTTAGAAGCTGATTTTAGTTATGCGTTAAAATGTCTGCCGAGCAGGACGAATAAAGATGGTAAAGTTGAGGAAATATATACAAATTTACGAATGTATAAAGATGTTTTAAATGAATTAGCTCATTTAAATACAGGTTCTGCACTTAAATGTATAGTTAAAATAGATGACTATCAGAGTGTTACTTCTATAAATGATCAAATTTTTGATAAACTTTGTACGGAATATATATTTTTATTGCACCAACTTTTTAAGGATAACTGCATGAAAGGTGGTTAAATTTTATGTCTCAGATAAATACTCACAATAAAATAGATTCTATAATACAAGCTGGGCTGTTTGATGTTGAAATTATAGAAACGTTAGTTAAAATAAATTTTGACGCCAGACAATATTTTTATACCAAAACTGATGAGCGTTGGTTAGAGTGGTTATGGGAAAATGGTTTTTTAGATGTTATCAAAGAGAAGTCAGAAGACACAACTAGATATGGATATAGGACACCAGAGTTAGATTATTTGGAAAAAATAGCAGAAAAGGTACCAGCTAAGGTCGTTGACATTATGCTTGATGTTCCAGTATCAGAAGAACATTTTAACCCGGAAGTAGTTGATAGGTTTTTATGGATCTGTGGCAAGTTGCCGGCGGAGTCGTTAACCAAAATGGTAGAGAAGATAAAGCGAGAGCAATGGCCTAAACTCATGGGTAAATTTAACCGCTGGGGATTTGAGTATGAGAAGATGTTTAAAACACTGGCAGATGCTAAAGATTATAGCAGTGTTATTACCCTTGCCGAAGCTTTACTTGCTGTGCGTAATAAAGAAGATATTACAAAGTCAGATAGTGGATTTGTTAAAGATAACCCATTCTATTTTGGCGAGTTAAGTTACACAAAAGCGTTACAATATTTAGTAGGTGTTGATAATGAGCATAAAGAGCATGCACTTGCTATTGCTTCTAATGCCTTAAAGAATGTAGTGCTTAATACTGAAAAAGAGAAAAGCCGCGGAGTGTTTGCGGTTGAAGACAGCTTTTTTCTCTTTGATGTTGATTTTTTTACTTTAAAGATTGGTGATGAAGATCATTTTTCAAATCGCGATAACATAAGGTCATTGGCCGCTACAGTAAAGATATTGGCGACCGACTTAATAGGAAAGCAGTGCGATGCTGCGGAAAATGTAAAACGCTTATATGACACATATATTGCGACACTGCCGGACAGCCACTCTATGTGGCGGCTTAAGTTGGTTGTTTTAACTCTATGTCCTAATGCTTTTAAAGAGCAATTAAAGCAAATGTTTTTTAGACTGTTTAATAAAGACAGTTATTATGATTTAATATCAGGTCCGGAGTACGAGAAAGCCTTGCGCGTAGGATTTGCAGTATTATTAGAGAATGACAGATGTGAATATGTAAAACAGGTTATGGCGTACTTCAATAAGCGCGCGCAAGAAGACGCTGAAGGTCAGAAGTATCACAAACGCCATGGCTGGGAAATCTTATCAAGTATTTGTGAACAATTGACAGATATAGAGAAAGAGCAATGTGAACAATTCTTCGGACAAAAATGTGATGTTGCATTTGAACCAAAGCCGCCTGTAGGTAGAATACGGAGCGGTTTCGTAAATCCAAAAGGACCGGTTACTCCAGAAGAATTCAATGGTATGGCTATCATTGACATTGCTCATAAATTACGTAGCGATTGGACGCCGGAAAAATTAAGTAAACAGAATAAAAGCGAGGACTTCTTAAACCCTCTCAATGCGGAAGGGGTTGGGAATATATTGCGTATAGATATTCCTAAGAGATTTAAAGATTATATTGATAACGCCAAACTTTTTTTTGAACGCAATGTGCTCGACCAACATTATACTTACTCATTTTTACAAGGCATACAGAAAACCATTCATGACGACCAAACAAGCAAAGAGAATCTAGACTATAGCAACTTAATATCTCTGCTTTTAAATATAGTGAAATCAGGAAAGGAGGAGCCATTTGGCCGAAAGACACGAGATCGGGAAACTTTTGACGCCTGGCTTTCAGATTGGGAGAGCGTGCATTCTGCCATGGGAGATATCGTGCAAGAATTACTCAACGAACATGACAGCAGGATAATTATTAACTTTCAGCAATTCCGAAGCGAGCTTCTTAATCTTATAACCTATCTATTAAATTATCCTGATCCTGCACCAGCGGATGAAGAAATTGAAACTGCCAAAATTTCTACAAAAGATCCTAATAGCAACGAGTATTTAGTCAGTGATCCATTTTCCATCGCAATAAACTCGGTGCGCGGTCGGGCATTCCAGGCCTTAGTTCTATTTGTCTATCAAGACGGTAAACAATTTGCCAAAGATGCCACTGTCAAAATAGCAGATGACATTAAGCAACTCTATGAACAGGTGTTAGCGCGAGAGAATACACAGGCAATGATGTTTATGTTTGGACATTATCTACCTTCATTTTATTTTCGTGACATTGATTGGATAAGAGGGCTACTGCCACAAATTTTCCCCGCAGACAAAGACAGAAAAAATTTATACTTAGCCGCTTGGGAGGGCTATCTCGCTAATAGTTTGTATCAGGAAATGTTCTTTGATGACGTCATTCAGAAGCTATATCAGCGCGGCATCGGACTTGATACTAATGAATATACGAAACGACAACACACTAGAGAACCGGACGAAGGCATTGCAACACATTTTGCTTTAGCTTTCATGCATTATGCAGAGTTCGGTTTTGATCATCCTCTGTTTAAAGAATTCTGGAAAAGCAATAATATTGAGGCCCACGCCGCATTTGTTAGTTTTATTGGTCGGAGTTTTGTGTCAGGCAGTCAAATAAAGGCAGATGAATTGCTGAAAACAGAGTCGCAGAGCAAGAAAAGACTACATGATTTTTGGGACTGGATGTTAGAAAATTACACAAATACTAAGCCGTTTACCGAATTTGGCTTTTGGGCCAATACAGAAAAAGATATTTTTGATAATACATGGCTTGCTGAACACATTAGAAAGACTATGGAAAAGACGCAGGGTGTTATTGAGTGGGAATATGGGCTAATGCATTCTATTAAGGCGTTAGCAGAGGCCTCTCCGTCAGATACGCTTGCTATACTGCGCTTGATATTTCTGGAAGGAGGAGTGCGGTTAAAGAAAATGCGCATGCCGTTTTCACTAGGAGACGAGTGGATGGCAGCCTTTGAAATTGTATACAATAATCCAAATACAAAATCGGATACTTATACTTTGATTGATAATCTTATCGCCGAGGGTGGTAATATATTTTGGGGCTTGAAAAAGATTATTAAATAAATAGATGAATACAACTGCAATAATATCTAATTTAATTGTTACCATAATTAGCGGATTGGTTGTTGCCGCCATGATTTATTGGTTTGGTATTGGTGGAGGTAAGACTTCTGTAGTGCAGATTCAGGGTGCTAAGATTAGAAAGACTGGGAAATGGATTATACTCATATCAGCTTTGATAATAGCTTTAGGCATAAAATTATTAGTTGATAGTGTTAGTCCGGGAGAGAAAATAGATTATAGTAATATGGATAGTATATACGCATTTGGGGTATTTTCGCTTGGAGTTATGTTATTTATTGCAGGGAAAGTTATTACATGGTTTCAAAGAATGTAAAGTAAGTTAATATAATAAAAAATATGATTTACAAATACCGAAATATTATTTCTGTAATAGTGGCCACTATTGTTTTAAGTGGGATAATGATGTGTATATTTGGTTATTGGTCAATAAAATACTTCTTTTTTTACATACCATTGATATTATTATTTTTATTATGGTTTGCTATTGTCATCCACTCTTTATATTATGCATTGCAAAGTATAGACTCTAATTCCAACATTAAAATTCTGTCAGCATTAGGCGTTATCGCAACGCCTTTTATAATTGGTTATATTGGTTGGCAAATTCAATTTACAATTAAAGAGAAAGATATTGACCTTGCTAATAGAAACCTTGATCTTGCCTATATTGGAATAGCTACTTCTATTTTGCAAGGGAAAGATATTAATAAAGATACAAATAACGAATATTTAAAAGATTTGAGAAAGTGGGCATTTGAAATACTCAAACAGAAATCACCAATACCTTTTGGACAAAGCGTAGAAGAAGGGTTTATTTCTGGCTCCTTGATTTTGCCTTCCTTATTAAATTTGGGTGATTATGGCAATTTGCATATCTCAACAACGACAACCTTGAATTTATCAGATATATTACAAGGGGCCTCCTTAAATATTTCAGGAGATTCAGTTAAACAGGGAGAATAGATTAAGTCTATAAATATTTTTTCCCTTGATAAAAACAACTGTACTTGCTAATATGAACGCAGATATGATTTTAGTTTCTAACCGCTTCCATCACCCCCTCTGCATTGCCGTGCCGGTTGGGAACGGGTTGACCACGAGGTGACGGATAGCGGTTAAACTTGGTTAAGAGTGATAACAAGAGACGACTTGATAATATTTTTAACTTTGACTAATATTACAAGTATTTACACGGAAGGGTGGCTGAGTGGCTGAAAGCAGCAACCTGCTAAGTTGTTGAGCCTTCACGGGCTCCGAGGGTTCGAATCCCTCCCTCTCCGCATGATGCGATTTTTAACCATCCGCACGCGGCCTTTATTGCCGCCCCGCGATAATATCTATCCGATTTTAGACCAATATTTACCCTCTCTGCAAGAGGGCGATATTGTTTTTATCACTTCTAAAGTTATTGCTATCCATCAAGGGCGCTGCCTTAAAATTGAAGACGTGCCGGATAAAGACGAGTTGATAAAAAAAGAAGCGGATATTTATATCCCGCGCCAAGACATTCCGAATA
>MFFV01000034.1:19661-20103 GCA_001777995.1 Candidatus Falkowbacteria bacterium RIFCSPLOWO2_02_FULL_45_15
TAATTCCGTCGTGCTCACGATTAAGGATAATACTTTGATTCCAACCGCGGGCATTGACGCAAGCAACGCTAACGGCCACTATATCCTCTGGCCCAAAGATTCCAATAGAATTGCCAAAGAAATTTGTCGGTATTTGCAAAAAAAACATAAAATTAAAAAATTGGCGGTCATAATTACCGACAGCCATACCGAACCGCTGCGCTATGGAGTCATCGGAGTGGCAATCGGTTTTTTTGGTTTGGAGCCGCTGGCGGACCATCGCGGCCAGCCGGACATTTTCGGGCGCAAGTTAAAAATTACCAGGAGCAATATCGTTGATTCCTTATCCGAAATGGCGGTTTTATTAATGGGCGAGGGGGCGGAACAAACGCCGATAGTGATTGCGCGCGGCGTTAAATTTGTAAAATTTACCAACCGCCATACTTACAAAAAATTAATCATT
>MFFV01000034.1:20135-32197 GCA_001777995.1 Candidatus Falkowbacteria bacterium RIFCSPLOWO2_02_FULL_45_15
TAAATGTTTTTATGGCCGGAAAAAAAATTAAGCCGCGTTACTATTTGATCGCCGCGCTTTCATTGGACGGCTATATTGCCAAGCACGCCCGCCATTTTACCGGCTGGACCTCGCCCGCGGACAAGGATTTTTTGCACGCGCGGCTTGACGCAAGCGATTGCGTTATCGTCGGCAACAACACTTACAAAACCGCCCGGCAACCGTTGTCAAAACGCAACTGCCTGATTTTTACCAAATCAGTCGGCGCCGTTAAGCAGGCAAGCGAACGCCGTCTTTATGTTAATCCGGCTAAAGTTGACGTAGCGGCAATGGTTCGACAGAAAGGTTATCGCCGTATCGCCGTTTTAGGCGGCACGCAAATCTTCAGCTGGTTTTTTAAAAAAAATTTGCTTGATGAAATTTACCTAACCATTGAGCCGGTAGTTTTCGGCAGCGGCCTGCCGCTGTTTAACGCCGATGTGGATACGGTTCAGAAATTTAAGTTAGCTTCAGTCCGCCGGCTGAATAAAACGGGCACGGTTTTATTACGCTATACTAGAAATACTCATTAAAATTTATTTACTTTCCCCATCTCCCTTTGGGAGAGGGGGCAGGGGGTGAGGGTATGCCTGAACTGCCGGAAGTAGAAACAATCCGCCGCGGTTTGAATAACCAAATCGCTGGCTTAAGAATAAAATCCGTGCAGGTAAAAAAAGCGCGGTTAGTTAAAGGCAGCGTTAAAAAATTTATTGCCGTTTTAACCGGCAATGTTTTTTTAGAATTTAACCGGCGGGGAAAGTTATTGATTGCCGCTTTAAAGAGCGGCCAATTTTTATTAATACACCTAAAGATGACGGGGCAACTTATCTATCAGCACGGCCGTCAGCTTATCGCCGGCGGGCATTCTTTTGTTGGCATGGATTGGCGTCTGCCAAGCCGGCATACCCATATCATTATTTCCTTTCGCGACGGCTCGCGGCTATTTTTTAACGATTTGCGGCAATTTGGGTATATGAAAATAGTGAGCAAGATTGAGCTGGAAAAAGAGTTGAAAAAATTCGGCATTGAGCCGCTGACGGCCGGATTTAGCCTAAAAAATTTTGTTGAAATATTTGCCAATAAAAAAACCACTGTTAAAGCGTTGTTGCTTAACCAAAAGCTTATCGCCGGCTTAGGAAATATTTACGCCGATGAAGTGTGTTTTTACGCTAAAGTCAAACCCGGCCGGCGCGTTTACTCGCTGACCGAAGGAGAAATTAAAAAGCTTTATCAGGGCTGCCGGGTTATTTTAGCTAAAGCGGTGAAAGCGCGCGGCACAACCTTTAGCGATTATGTGGACGCTGACGGCCGCCAAGGGAGATTTATCAAGTTTTTAAAAGTTTACGGGCGCAAAGGAGAAAAATGCCGCCGTTGCCGGCGGGGGGTAATAGTTAAAATAAAGCAGGGCGGGCGAGGGACGCATTATTGCCCGGTTTGCCAGTGCTAAACGCTTGACAGTAAGTTTAGGCATACTATAATGAAAGTAGTAATAGATTGATAAAAATTATCGCTTAACTATGCCTTCCACCGCCAAACGCTATATCTGTCCTCCTTGCGGCTATATTTACGACCCGGCTATTGGCGACCCGGACTCGGGCATCGCGCCCGGCACTGCTTTTGCCGACATTCCCGACACTTGGGTTTGTCCGATTTGCGGCCTTGATAAATCAATCATGGTGCCGTATGAAGAAGAATAATCACATAACACTTAACACTTAACATTAAATCTATGTCATATACACTTATGCCTCTTCCATACTCTTACGATGCGCTGGAACCATACCTTGACGCGCAAACGATGGAGATACATTACTCCAAGCATCATCAGGGCTATGTTAATAATTTAAACAAAGCGCTGGAGCAAAACCCCGAACTGGCGGCTAAATCGCCGGAGAAATTGCTTTCAGACTTAAACGCAATCCCCGAGAATATTCGCGCCTCGGTCCGCAACCAAGGCGGCGGCGTAGCGAACCATAATTTTTTTTGGCAGGTTTTAAAACCAGACGTTAATTTTTCCGGTCCAGCCGCTGATAAAGTTGCCGAAGCGTTCAGCGGCTATGACGGGTTTAAGGAACAATTCTCTAAAGCAGCGGCCGGGCAGTTCGGTTCCGGCTGGGCTTGGCTGGTGATGAACGGCGATAAACTGGAAATCATGGCAACCGCCAATCAGGACAGCCCGCTGTCTTTAGGCAAAACCCCGATTTTAGGCATTGACGTTTGGGAACACGCTTATTATTTAAAATACCAAAACCGCCGGCCGGAATACATCGAAGCGTTTTTTAAAGTGATAAATTGGGATAAGGTTAACGAGTTGTACGAGCAGGCCGGAAGGTAAAAGGCAAAATTTTATCAAAGGGCGGCTTTATCGGCCGCCCTTTTATTTTTTAGTTAAATCATATAAAATAAAATTATTATGCTGACTAACCACGTAAAAAATTTACTGTTGCGTTTTCAGAAAAATGAAATTACCGAGTATTACGTTTATAGCCGTTTAAGCCGGCTGGCGCGAGGAGACAACAAAGAAATTATCCGCAAGATAGCGGATGACGAAAAACGCCATTACCAAATGTTGTACGGCCATACCCAAACAGCAGTCAAGCCCAGCCGCTGGTTAATGTTTAAATATACGATGCTCTCGCGCGTTTTTGGGTTGACCTTCGCCATTAAATTAATGGAAAAAGGAGAGGAGATGGCGCAGGCAACTTACGAGCGGGTAAAAGATTCCGCTCCGCCGATTAAGGTGCTTTTGGCAGACGAGCATCGGCACGAAAAAGATTTAGTGGGTATGATAGAAGAAGAAAGATTGAATTATATGGGCTCGGTCGTGCTCGGTTTAAACGACGCGCTGGTGGAACTAACCGGCGCGCTGGCCGGCTTAAGCTTTGCTTTGCAAAATACCAAGCTAATCGCTTTAGCCGGGCTGATCACCGGCATTGCCGCTTCTTTTTCCATGGCGGCTTCCGAATATTTATCCACCAAATCCGAAGGCAATAAAAATTCGCTGAAATCGGCGCTTTATACCGGCTTAGCTTATATCGTGACGGTGCTGTTTTTAATTTTTCCTTTTCTGGTACTTGCCGATTACCGCTGGGCTTTGGCTTGGACCCTAATAAACGCGATAGCGGTGATTGCTGTTTTTACCTACTTTAGCGCCGTTACCAAAGACCTGCGCTTTAAAAAATTATTCAGCGAAATGTTTATCATCAGTATGGGAGTGGCGGTGTTTTCCTTTGGCATCAGTATCGTGTTAAAAAATATTTTTAACATAGAGGTTTAAATAAAAAATCAAAATTTTTTAGCTTAAAGGCCGGATGTCAGCTCGGGCTTTTTTTATCCATACACCTTCCGGAATACCCCCACACCAAATTTTGGTGTGGGGGATGAATGGAAAGTGTGGATCTTCCCGCAGGGTTTACCCCTACACCAAAATTGGTGTTGGGGTAAACCCGGCGGTGAAGGTGTTTGGATCTATTAGCGTTTACTTTTGGTGATAAGCCGTGTTACAATATTTTTTATGTTAACTTTAGATACGAATATCGCTAAAATCAATAAAGTTGGCGTGGCAACAGCCAAAAAATTGCAGCGCTTAAACATTAAAATCGTGCGGGATTTATTGACCTATTACCCTTTTCGCTACGCCGATTACAGCCAAAAAGTCCCGATTGCCAATCTTAACCCGGGCATGACCGTGAACGTTCAAGGCACGATTGATTTTATTCAAAACAAACGCAGCTTTAGGCAAAAGATGATCGTCACCGAGGCGCTGATTAATGACGGCGGCGGCCAGCTCAAAGTAGTCTGGTTTAACCAGCCCTTTATCGGCAAGAATTTAAAAATAGGCGACCAAGTGTCGCTTGGGGGCACGATCCAAGGCGGTTTTTTAGGGTTAGAGATGGTCGCGCCTGAATATGAAAAAATTGGCTCGAGCAAATTAGCGCATACGACTGGCCTGGCGCCCATCTATCACGTGACTGCTAATTTAACCAATAAGCAGCTGCGTTTTTTAATCAAGTCAGTCATTGCTTCTGCCGCGCAGCTAACCGACACTTTGCCCGAGGCAATTAAAAGCAAATGTCAGCTCTTGGATTTAGCTGATGCCATTAGCAACATCCATTTCCCGCGCTCTGGCGAAATGCTGGGGCAGGCGCGGCGCCGGCTGCAATTTGAAGAATTATTGTTAGCGCAATTACAGGCGCAAGTAGCCAGGTTAAAAGTCAAAAGTCAAAAGTCAAAAGCTATCAAATTTTTTAAAGAGGAAACAGCCCGCTTTGTCCAGCGGTTGCCCTTTAAGCTCACGGCGGCCCAAAAAAAAGCGGCGTGGGAAATTATTAAAGACATCGGCAAACATCAGCCAATGTCGCGCTTATTGGAGGGCGATGTGGGCAGCGGCAAAACAGTTACCGCCGCCATCGCTATGTTCAATGCCGCTTTAAACAAACGGCAAAGCGTAATGCTCGTGCCGACAGAAATTTTAGCGAACCAGCACTATGATACTTTGTGCAAATTTTTTACCAACAGCGAAATTAAAATAGGGCTGTACACGAGAAGCCGGAAAAAGATAAATCAGGAACCAGATACGAGAGACGAAGAACGAGGGAAAACAAATAAAAATCATAATTCATTATTCATAATTCATCATTCAGACATTGTGGTTGGCACGCATGCTTTGCTCCAGGAAGGAATAAAATTTCGCGATTTGGCGCTGGCTATCATTGACGAGCAGCATCGCTTCGGCGTCGAGCAAAGGCAAACCTTGCGCCAAAAAAGCGGCCAGCCAGAGTTTACGCCGCATTTACTTTCCATGACGGCAACGCCGATTCCGCGCTCGCTTGCCCAAGTAATTTACGGCGATCTGGATTTATCCATTATTGATGAATTGCCTGCCGGACGAAAGCCAATCGCGACTTGGCTGGTGCCGGAATTTAAACGGCCAAGCGCTTACGATTTTATTAAGCGGGAAATTTTAGCCGGCCGGCAAGCGTTCGTCATTTGCCCGCTGATTAACCCTGCCGACAACTTAGGCGTCAAATCGGTAATTGAAGAACATAAAAAGCTGAACGAGCATATTTTTCCCGAATTAAAAATTGCTTATTTGCACGGCCGGTTAAAGCCGAAAGCCAAAGATGAAATCATGCGGGAGTTTTTAGCTAACGAAATTAAAATTTTAGTGGCTACTTCGGTAGTGGAAGTGGGGGTGGACGTGCCGAACGCGAGCGTGATGATGATTGAAGGGGCGGAAAGATTTGGGCTGGCGCAACTGCACCAGTTCCGCGGCCGAGTGGGGCGCAGCGCCCGCCAATCTTATTGTTTATTATTTACCGCCAGTTTAAACGAACAAACGCGGGCGCGTTTAACCGCTTTTACCAAAAGCAACGACGGCTTTAAACTAGCGGAGGCGGACTTAAAAATGCGCGGCCCGGGCGAAGTGTACGGCACGGAACAAAAAGGCTTTCCCGAATTTAAAATCGCGACTCTGAACGATTATAAGCTAATTAAGGAAGCCAAAGAAGCGGCGGAGAATGTCGTTAAAGAGGGAGCGGAAAAATATCCCCGGTTGTTAGAAAAAGTCAGACGAGAGGGAGAATATGCAGTGGGATGATAAGTTGAAAGGTCCGTAAAGTCACGGGAGGTAATTGCGCATTTGTCATTTCCGCCAGTTTTGCTATAATAGAGGGCAGTCATTCACTTTAAAAACATGGATACAGAAAGAAAGAAAATACTCATTATTGAAGACGAAGCCACGATTTCCAGCATGTACCAAAGCAGTTTAGAAAAAGACGGTTATACCGTAATAATTGCCGCGGACGGGGAAAGGGGCTGGCAATTAGCTTCAACTCAATTGCCGAACTTAATTTTATTAGACATTATATTGCCTAAGCTGGACGGCTTTAGCGTTTTGGATAAGTTGCAGCATGACCCGAAAACAAAAAATATTCCGGTAATAATGTTAACTAACCTCGGCCAAGATGAAGACAAAGAACGGGGGAAAAAATTGCACGCGGCCGATTATTGGGTCAAGGCGGATTTTACCCCCACGCAGGTAAGCGACAAAATTAAAAATTATATTAAATAATATAAAATTATGTCTGACGCCAGAGAAGAAAAAACTTTTTTAATGATCAAGCCGGACGGCGTGCGCCGCGGTTTAACCGGCGAAATTATCCGCCGGCTGGAGCAAGTCGGCCTTAAAATTGTCGCCTTAAAGTTATATCGGCCGACTGAAAAGCAAGTTGACGAGCATTATCCTAAAGATAAAGCGTGGATAACCCGTTTGGGCCAAAAAACTCTTTCTACTTACGAAAAGTTCGGCTATGACGCCAAACAGGAATTAGGAACCGCGGAGGCGAGTGAAATCGGGCCGATGGTGCGGCAATGGCTGATTGATTTTATGACTTCCGGTCCGGTAGTGGTAATGGTAATTAAAGGGGTGCACGCCGTAGAAATGGTCCGGAAATTATCCGGTCCGACTATGCCGGCGGACGCGGAATTGGGGACCATCCGCGGCGATTTTTCCATTGATTCGGCGGCGGTCGCTAACCGCGAGAAACGCGCGGTGTTTAATTTGGTGCACGCTTCCGAAACCCAAGACGAAGCCGAGCACGAAATTAAGCATTGGTTTGGCGAAGACGCAGAACATAATTATGAGCGCACTGACGACGCCGTTTATAAAATGTAATTTGTTCACATTATATGAAAAAATTAGTAAACACCATCAATAAGCCGATCGTATTGATCGCTACTCTACTGACTGCTTTGGCTGTAATTTTAGCCAAATTTTTTATGACTAAAGACGAGGATGATAAAGAGTAGCGGCCATTAAGTTGACAGGATTTTTTTGTAAGGTTATGATACGCTTATGAATTTAATAGCTATCCAAAATTTAGCGCTCGCACTCGTCGTGGTCATTGCCGCCGCCGCGGTTTATTTTGGATGGCTAAAAGTTAGTTTGTAAAAAAATTTAAATAAAAACATTAGAGCCATCCGAAAGAACGGATGGCTTTTTAAATATAGTTCATTGAAAAAAAATTCTTTTGGGCGGAGGTTAAACCAATGAAAAATAAAAGACCGGCTACCATCGTAATAATACGAGTGGGGTATTGCTCCACGCGCACTACAGGTAATATGTTAACCGTTGGGATTGCTGTTACTTTATTTTTGAGGGGAAAGCGAATAGAAAGGATGCTTACCGCGCATTCCGGTAGTTGTAACCGATCTGCCGCTATCAAAGAAGCTTTAGCTAAATTAATTGCGCAGAGAAATTATCGCCATGTTCAGGCAACATATAATAATTATGTTTTCACCGGAACTTTGGCAAAAATTTGTGCCGCTCTCGCACCTTTGTTATAGCTAACAGGAAATTAAGGAATAAGAAAGGGGGTGATTTAATTGGTCCAGAATGATGTATCCACGGCAGAACAGGCGGAGCAAGTTGCTCCAACGGAGGATGTTGTTGACGAACATAAATTCCCAGCCGAAGAGGACTGGGAGAAAGGCACGGATTAGTCGCCTAAAATGGCCCAAGCGAAGATGTTTTGGGGGTTGAGGGATGCATAAACCGCATTCTTCCCCCCTCTTTTTTTACCACACACCTTGGAAAGGCTTAAGATGTTTCCTAAGCCTTTTTTTATTGTCTTTTATTATCAGGCGTGTTAATATACAAATACCTAAAATTAAGACTTCTTATGTTAGACCAACAAGACTTAAAATTCATAAAAGATATAGTAGATGGCAGCATAGCTCCTCTAAAGGATGACATGGCTTTTTTGAAGCATGATATTATTTTAATGAAGCAAGAAATAACCTCAATCAAGACAGAGATGGGTAACTTCCATAATGACTTGATGCGCATTGAGGCGAAAATTGACCGGATGATGAAAATGGAAACAGAAGATGTAACGGCTGTCAGTGCCGAGGTTCAGACATTAAAGCAAAAATATGTTGAGTTGGAGCAACAGGTTAAAATATTACAACAGCAACATGTCGCGAACTGAACGGCGTTGACAAATTTTACCTAAGTATTATACTATTCACATATGGACTTATCAGCCATTCAAACTACAGCGATTTTAAACTTGAGCCTTCTTTCGGGCGCGCTCCTGCTTGGCTTCATTTTAGGCCGAGATTTGTTGGATGGCTCAAAGTATTTTTGTAAAGAAAGCGTAATAGCGTAAATAAAATATAATTTTTAGTAAATTAAAGAGCCATCCAAAAGGAAGGGCTCTTTTAGTTTGTTCTTTTTTAACATAACCTATTCAAACATACTGAAAGGGGATAAAAACAATGGTAGAATCAGGATGTATATCAGTTCAGCGGCTACAGGAAATCGCCGTCGCGGCACAACAAAAAATTAAGATACAGCCAGTAATAGCACAATTAAACGAGGAGGGGAGGAAAATCATTATTTGTGATGCTTTACGAACAACCGAAACGCCCGGCGGCGTGCTTCAGGCATTAAGCGAACGACTTCAGTGCTCGATGGCGGAGGCAAAAGAAATGGCTGTCGCGTATGTCAAAGAGCACTATTCCAACCCAAAATCGTTAGTATCGGCTTTGCGGCAGTTTGGCATTGCTGACGCTGAAATGATTCCCGTTTTACAGTCAAGATTTGGTTTGCAGGGAGATAATGTTGAGCAATGTATTGCCGAGTATTTGCAGGATAAAGTTTTACAAAAAAGGGGAGGATAAGTTTAAGCTGTCGGTTTTGGCAGCGTGAATAATAGGTCGGGGGCTGTTGGTAAAGAACAGCCCCTTTTTTCTTTTACCCACATTGTTAATTGTAATAGCTCTGCTTTGGTGCGGTGTGGATAAATTCTTGCATTTTTTTTAAAGATATGATAAATTATCCACATATGGTTAAGACAGCAGCAAAAACTGTTTTTTTCTTCAGCTTTTACTTTAGCGGCTTTCGCCGGAGCGGAAGAGCAGTTTTTAGTGGTGTTTTAACTTAAAATTTTAAGTCAAAACTCACTAGGGAAAACAGCTGGCTTCCGCCTAACGGGCGGAAGCCAGTTTGTTTTTTTGGCCTATTTTTGCGCCCAAAGCTTTTTTTGGAAATAAAGATAGGGAAAAGTTTCCTAAAAAATAAGGAGCGATTGCCGGCAATGGCATCAATATGACGTCATTACATTCTATCCCTGCAGGCAAGTTGGGAGATTACGTTTTCTATGTAGAAATGGAGGGACACATTGAAGATGAAACAGTAAAAGCTGCGTTGGCAAGTATTACCAACATCACCGATAACCACCTGGTGGTTTTGGGTTCATTCCCGCAAGCTATTTAAAATTAAGCCGGAAAGGATAAAGGACATGGTTTATGTTACGGTTGAAATTATTAATCCTTGCTCTGGAGAAAGTCAATGCCACCCGTTGATTGCCTTGGTAGACAAAATTTTTTCGGACCAAGGATGCCGTATTACCACCAAAAACCATCACAACGGGTCAATCTTAGTAAAAGGAAAAGTGTCTTCTCTCACTAATGCGCAGAGTATTAAAGGCATGTTCTGTAATGGCGATGGCTCGGTAAAAGAAGAATACCAGCGAAGAGTATTAGCCGTTAATTGGTAATAGAAAAAACTTTGCTCATTTTTTAGATAAAAGTGCTATTTGTCAGTAGCACTTTTCTTTTTTTATAAAATTATAGTAGTATAAAATTAATATACGGGGCGTAGTATAACGGTAGTACCCGCCCGCCTTGCTTGCCGGAGTGTAGTATAATGGTAGTACGCGAGCATGGGGTGCTTGTAGCCGGGGTTCGATTCCCCGCACTCCGACAGACAAGGCATGCGGGCACGGCGCACCCATGGGGTGCATGTAGCCGGAGTTCAATTCTCCGCGCCCCGACATTGAAAATAAAGAGCGTTTTTGGTATGCTGAAAGAGTAAGTTTAATTATATGGCCGCCAAAGTTATTTATGCTAAAAATATAGAAGAACTGCCCACAAGCGACTTAAAACAAGTCGGCACGGTTAAATTAGGGGAAGAAAAATTAGCGGGAGTAAAATTAAAGCAACGTTTGGCGCGGGAAGTAAGCGGCGGCAAAACTTTAACGGCTTTAGAAAAAGATTTAAAAAATGAAGGGCTCGTGGGAGGCCAACAGAAGAAACGCAGAGCGCTAATGGATGTTATCGGCGGTGCGGAAAATAAAACCGGCCAGAAAAAACCAGTGCCTTGGTACCGCCGCGCTTTGGCAACGGAAGAAGACGATATTTCACAAAAAACAGGCGTCAGCATTCATGAAGTACGAGGCGGCGTGAGCCATGTCAGCGTGGACACGCGCGCGCAGGGCGGCCGGATGCGTTCGCGGATTAATCCTTTGTCTGGCGCCGCCGGGCCGACGGTCGGAGGCGCACCTAAGCCACCAACGACGAGGCCGAATATTCCGCTGACCAGATAGTAAGATAGAAAGCAGGAAAACAAAACTAATTTTGTAGTTTTGATAATATCAATAAAACAATGAAGTAAGATTGTTTTCTTGTTTTTTAGTTTTTATTTAATGTTATGAGCAAACTAATTATTTGTTTACTCGGTCCGCAGGGATCGGGCAAAGGCACGCAAGCTAAGATTTTGAGCCAAAAATTAAATTTGCCGCATATTTCCGTCGGCGATTTGTTTCGGCTGGCGATTGAAAGTAACACTGAATTAGGGAGGCAAGTCGGGCCGATAATTAACAGCGGCAAATTAGTGCCGGACGAAATTGCTTTTAATTTGCTTAAAGAGCGGGTTGCCAACTTAGATTGTTCGGGCGGGTTTATTTTAGACGGCTATCCGCGAACGATAAAACAAGCTGAACTTTTAGACCAAAGCGTAAAACTTGATAAAGTAGTCGTGATTGAGATATCCGACGCCGAAGCGGTAAAGCGGCTTACCAGCCGCCGCCATTGCCCGCGCTGCGGCGCGATTTATAATCTTTATACTTTGCCCAAGCCCCATGAGGACGAGCTGTGCGATAAGTGCAAAGTAAAACTGGTACAGCGGGTGGACGATACCGAAACGGCGGTGCGGGAGCGCCTGCAGCAGTACCACGCAATCACCGAGCCGTTGATTAAGCATTATCAGGGTCAAGCGGTAAAAATTAACGGTGAGCAAACTATCGAGCAAGTAGCGGCTGATATTGCCAAAAGCGTCGGGAGATTGCAACTTAACCAAATGTTAGATAATTAGTTATTTGTCATTCCCGCGAAAGCGGGAATGACAGACAGAATGAAGTTTAAGTATGATAAAACTAAAAACCAAAGAAGAAATAGCGATTTTGCGGGAGGGGGGTAAGATATTAGCGGAAATTTTAGCAACTCTTAAAGCGATGGCAGTGCCCGGCGCCAATACCGCCGAACTGGAAAAAAAAGCGATTGCTTTAATCAAGAAGGCTTCCGGGCAGCCTTCTTTTAAAGGGTACGCCGGCTCCCATAACGATAAACCATACCCAAGCGCGCTTTGCGCCTCCATTAATTCCGAAGTAGTGCACGCGCCCTCTACGCCCGCGCGTTACTTAAAAAATGGCGATATTATTTGTTTGGACATCGGGATGCGATATAAAAAATTATATACCGATACGGCGGTTACCTTGGCCGTAGGCGAAGTGGACGCTAAAACGGATAAACTGATTGATATTACCCGCCAGTGTTTGGAATTGGGCATTCAACAGGCAAAACCCGGCAATAAATTATTAGACATCGCTCGCGCGGTCCAAATCAACGCCGAAGCGAACGGCTTTGGCGTAGTGCGCGAACTGGTCGGGCATGGCGTTGGCTATGCCGTGCACGAAGCTCCGGCCGTGCCTAATTTTTACGACAGCCGGGAAGAGGAACTAGAATTGGAACTAAAGCCCGGTTTAGTAATCGCGATTGAACCGATGCTCACGCTCGGCGACTGGCATGTTAGAACCGGCGCAGACGGATTTACCATTTTAACTAAAGACGGCTCTTTAGCCGCCCATTTTGAACATACGGTGGCGGTTACGGAGGAAGGGAATATAGTGCTAACGGAAAAATAATAAAATTTTTAATTTTATAATTTTTAAATAAATCTTAAATCTTAATTTTTAAAAATT
>MFFV01000035.1 GCA_001777995.1 Candidatus Falkowbacteria bacterium RIFCSPLOWO2_02_FULL_45_15
ATCCGCTGGACAAAAAAAACGCGATCGTAGAAATTCGCGCCGGCGCGGGCGGCGACGAATCAACTCTCTTCGTCAGCAACCTTTACGGCATGTACATCCGCTGGACAAAAAAAACGCGATCGTAGAAATTCGCGCCGGCGCGGGCGGCGACGAATCAACTCTCTTCGTCAGCAACCTTTACGGCATGTACCTTAAATACGCCGAAAAACAGGGTTGGAAAATGGCTATTTTTGACTCTAACCGCATCGGCATCGGCGGATTTAAGGAAATTATCTTTGAAGTAATCGGGGCTGGCGCTTACGGCGCGTTAAAGTACGAAGCCGGCACGCATCGCGTTCAGCGCGTGCCGGAAACGGAAAAATCCGGGCGTATTCATACTTCCACTGCCACGGTGGCTGTTTTTCCTGAAGCGGAAGAGGTTGAGGTGCAAATTAAAGATGAAGATTTAAAAATTGACACTTACGCCGCCTCCGGTCCGGGCGGGCAAAAGGTAAATACCACTAACTCCGCGGTGCGCATTACGCACCTTCCTACCGGCACCGTCGTTAGCTGCCAGGACCAAAAGTCCCAGCAGCAAAACAAAGTTAAAGCTATGAAAGTTCTGCGCTCCCGCATTCTCGCTCACCTGGAAGAGGAGCGGCAAAAAAAAGAGTCGGCGGAGCGAAAACAGCAAATCGGATCGGGCGACCGCAGCGAAAAAATCCGCACTTATAATTTTCCGCAGGACCGCATTACCGACCACCGGATAAAAAAATCGTGGCACAACATCACCACGATTTTGAATGGGGGGCTGGGCAGCATGATTGAAGAACTGCGCCAAGCTTTAAATTAATCACCTAATCACCATCACCGATCAAACAATGTTAAAGTACATTCGGCGATGAAAGTGATGCTTACATCGTATTCAATGGCCTGTCCTCCGTCATTTTCCGGTGAAGAAAGAGGTGCACTCATTGATCCTTGAAAAAGAGGGGTATCTTCGTCAGAACTATTAACAAAAAAATCGGGATTAAATCGTAGCTTAAAATTCAAAGACACCAAATCATCCAATACCCCCTCCGGAGCATCCGCTGTTATCTTGATGCCTTTATTATCCGCTAAAAACATCATTACTGTTGCTACTGTCTCTTGGACTCGGAATGCTTCTCCGGTAAAAGTTATTCCTTGATAAGTAGCATCGGGCAGGGGAAGGATGCTTACCTCTAATGTTAATGTTTGTAAAAACTCAAACATCCCTTCCGCCGCCATCACCATCTTTAAATTATGGCTGGCAAAAACATTTAAACTACGGTGAACAAATACTTTTTCTACTCCTTCTGGCTGGTTGTTATTCGTTGTTTCCATCGCTTTATCCCTCTTTCCCTAAAAAAGAATGTAAAGATCACTTAAGTGTAAAGATCAATCTTTTCTCTTATTAAACGCCAAAAATGACATTTAGTCAAGCTCTAATTAAGGCCTATCCCAAATTACGGGCGGCGTTGATAAATTCCGCTTATTTAGACGCGGAACTTTTGTTATCTTTTGTTTTATCCGCCCGAGGCGGACAGGAAAAATCTCGTGAATGGATTCTAGCGCATCCGGAAATTAAATTAAGCAAAAAACAAATTCGCGCATACGACAACTTAATTAAACAACGCGCTCGGCATGTGCCGATAGCTTACATAACGCGCGAGAAAGAATTTTACGGCCGGCCGTTTTATATTGACGAGCGTGTGCTGGTGCCGCGGCCGGAAACGGAAATGATGGCGGAAGAAATACTCTGTCATTGCGAGGAGTCCCGAGCTGCTCGGGGCGACGAAGCAATCCCGGTGTCATCCGCAATAACAACGAGATTGCCGCGCTTCGCCGCCAAAGACGACTCGCTCGCAATGACAATCGTGGATGTTGGCACCGGAAGCGGCTGCATCATAATCACGCTGGCAAAAGAATTGCAATATTGTAAAAACTTAAAATTTTTTGCTACCGATATTTCCTCTGGCGCGCTCGCGGTCGCCCGCCAAAACGCCCGTTTACACGGCGTTGACAAAAAAATAAAATTTCTCCGCGGTAATTTGTTACAACCGTTATTTTTAAAAATTAAAAATCATAAAATTAAAAATTTTTTTATCGTTGCCAATCTTCCCTACCTCACGCCAGCGCAAATTCAACAATCCCCGACCATCAAACATGAGCCGAAACTGGCGCTGAATGGCGGCGCAGACGGTCTTAAATACTATCGCCAACTCGCCGTCCAACTCCGACAATTTCATATCAAATATCCCAATATCTCAATATCTCTTTTTTGCGAAATTGACCCAGCACAAAGCAAAAAAATTAAAACAATATTTTCTTCCGTCATTCCAGCGAATGCTGGAACCCAGAAAAAAAATAATCAGATGAAGATTAAAAAAGACCTCGCCGGACGAAACCGAATAGCCATTGTGAAATTTTGACGGCCAGACAAACCTGCGGTATAATAATATTACTCAAGTTATTAACAGCTATAAATTTATGACGCTGACTCCAGAACAATTTAACATGCTCGTTACTAAAGAAGAGCACCGGCAGCTAGAAAAAAAGGTTGATGCTATTGCCGAAAATGTGGGGAAAATACTTACTGCCGTTGATGGCATAGCAAAAAAACATGAGACTTTTGAACAAGAACTCGTCGCTAACATCGCAGCCCACGACCGATTTCAAGCCGACATCACTAAATTAAAAGTTCATACCGGGCTGAAAGCATAAACTTAAAAATATATAAAAAACAAAGCCGTTCCAGATTGGAACGGCTTTTTGAATTACTGATAAATTCATCATTCTAATTCTGAATTGCCACCTGCCCCTCTTCCTGCACTACCTCAATCCAGGTCGTGCCGGCGTTAAATTTTATTTCTTCCCCGCCCTCGTCATAAATTTTTTCCCGGCTTTGTTTATTTTCTTTCCGCCATTTGCCGATATTGCACCCGCCATCCAAACAATACCACGCTTTACCCGAGCCGATTGTGTCCATTTTCCGGCGCAACTCGCTGTCAATAACGCGCGCCGATACTTTTATAATAATGACATTTTTAGCCACTATCGGCGCGCCGTCCGTCTGCCTAGGATCGGCGAGACTGGCGTCCTGATGCGGCGCGCCGGCTAAATAACGCGCGTATTCGTTTTTTTCTTTATCATACCGCCAGTGCGCTAAAAAATCATAAACCGAAAAATTGACGGCGATACCGCTGGCCCCGCGCGCTTTTAGTTCGGCTTCGTCTTTATACAGCCAGCCGTCATAATCGCCGTTGCTTAAATTCATCTTAACTAAATACTTGCTGATGTTAGCCGAAGAAATAAAAACGTTGTGCGGCGCCGCGTAATTATTTGCCCGCCAAAAATAATTGCCTTGATAAAATTCATTGAGATTGACGGTCGGCTCCTTTTGCAAGCGCGCCAGCGCTTCCGGGCTGCCGCCGACATGGACGTAAAGCGCGTTATAACCTTGCGCCCAATCAATGTAATACGGCCGCGCGCTGCGCACCGGCCCGATTTTATCCAGCGTCTGCCCGTCCGCAAAAATAGCCAAATAGCGCGTGATGCCTGATTCCGCTTTGGCCTCATAAACAACATTGGCCCGCGCTAAACCGGCTGGCGGCCTTCCGTTCGGGTCGTTATCAATCATCACGGCAACCGGATAATTATTGGCCGTTTGCGGGTCAACATAAACGCCGTCAATCTGCCGCCGGACGTAATAAGAAGGGACGGCTGACTTTGTTTCAGTCAATATTTTAATGATACTTTTTTGACCGGAATTAAGCGCCAGTAAAATATCTTGTTTTGTCGCTTGGCTGGCTATCAGCCAAAAAGCTCCCAGCGAGCCGCCGGCTAAAATTGCCAAAATTAAAACTGCCAGCGTTGGCCAAGTTATTATTTGCCAATACCAAGCAGTTTTAACTTTAAGCGCGTTTAAGAATTGTAAAATTTTATTCTTCATTTTCCTCCTTCTTTGCCCTTGTGTTTTAATGCTTTTACCCTGTGTAGTTTAAATTACTACACGGGGTGAATGTTTTAATGATTTTTATCTTCCTTCTTTCCTTCCGCTGGTTTGGCTTCCTCGGCTGGCTGTTCTTTGCCTTCAGCTCCGGCGGCCGCTTGGGTTTCACCTTCCGCTGGGACAGCCGCTTCAACCGGCGCCTCTTCCTCTTCTTTGGGCTTAGCCACGTTAACTACCATTTCTGCCGGATCATTTAGTATGGTTACGGCTTCAGGCACGCGCAAATCTTTTACGTAAATAGCGCCGTCAAAAGAATCTAAACTTGACAAATCAACCGCGATTTTATTCAATAAATCGCCGGGCAAACATTCAATCTCTACTTCGCTTAAGTGCTTAATGATAATGCCGTTCTCGCTTTTAATAATGGGCGCTTCACCGCTAAATTCTAATTCCACCGCCGCCGTTAATTTTTGCTTTAAATCCGCTTCATAAAAATCAACGTGGATTATTTTGTCTTTTACCGGCTCGCGTTGCACGTCGTGAATTAATACTTTTTTATTCTGCCCGTCGTCTAAAATCAAATCAACCAAGCTTGATTCGCCTGCTTGGGCGTATAATTTTTCAAATTGGATGTAGTTAATCGTCAGGCTGGCTGCGGGCCGACCTTTGCTATAAATAATTGCCGGAATAAAGCCGTCCGCGCGCAGTTTATTAACCGATGTTTCTTTGGCTCTCGTAGCCGCTTTAAGTTGAGTCATAAATACAATGGTTAGAAAATATATAAAGTATTCTTATTTATATCTTAACCGGACTAAAATGTCAATCTCGCCGCCAGGGCTTAATTGTGCCTGGCATGGATCACTACGCTTTCCACTATGCCGATTAAAATTAAGCTGGCGATTAACGAACTGCCGCCGTAACTGACGAAAGGCAAAGGAATCCCCACTATCGGCAAGAGGCCGACATTCATGCCGATGTTAATAAACATCTCCACAAAAAGCAAAATAATCGTGCCTAAAATAATATATAAACCAAAATTATTATTCAGCCGTTTGACCCAGTGGATTAAGCGGAAAAACAGTACGGCAAAAAAAATCAGCAACAACGCGCTCCCTAAAAACCCCAGTTCTTCTCCCACTACCGCAAAAATAAAGTCCGTTTGGCTCTCGGGTAAAAATTTAAGCTGCGACTGCGAGCCGAAGCCTAAACCCCGGCCGAACATTTGGCCGGCGCCCACGGCGATGATTGCCTGGGCGACGTTGTAACCTTTGTCCAAAGAACTAATGTTAAAATTAAGAAAAGTTAAAATTCTTTCTTTTTGGTAATCTTTCAGCAGGAAAAAGAAGCTCAAGGCAAAAAACAAAAAAGTTATCAACGCGATGAGAGCGATTTGTTTTCTGCTTAAACCAAAAATAGCCAAAATAGCCAGCCAAAAAATAAAAATGATCATCGCCGAGCCGAAATCCGGCTGCCACAAAATCAGGGCGACAGGCGCAATCACTATCAAACTCGTGCTGATTAAATGTTTCAGCGGATTAATTTTATAAGAAGCGGCGGAAAAATATTTCGCGAGCGACAGCACGATTATTACTTTGACTATTTCCGACGGCTGCAGGCTAAAGCCGAAAAATTCAAACCACGCTCGCGTGCCGCGCACCGGTTCCCCTAAAAATAACACTAATACCAAAGAAAGGATGCCGGCGGCATAAATCCAAGCGTTTAAACCGTAAAGAGAATGGAAATCAACCAAGCTGACGAGCAACAGTAAAATTATCCCGACCGCGGCAAAAATCAACTGCTTTTTAAAATTAAGCAGGCTGGCTTCCCCGCTGCCCAAAGCGACGCTATAAATGACGGCTAAGCCAAAAGCGACCAATAAAATAACCGAACCGAATACCACCCAGTCAAATCGCTTAAAATGATTAAATAACCTAAGAAACATAAAAGTCCATAAAGTTTATAAAGTCCATAAAGTTTATAAAGTCATAAAAAATCCAGGTTCAGTGACTTTTGACTTTATGGACTTTACGGACTTTTGACTATCTTTTATTTCTCTTGTCCCGGCCCTAATTCAAAAGCGATGTAATTATCGGGGTCAAAGATGTTAATTGACGGGCTGACGGTTATTTGCGCGCCGCCTAAATACGCCGGCCATTGGATATTGACGGTACGCGTTTCTCCCGAATAAAATTTTTCTAAGCGGTATTTATTGATGCCGATAACATTGCCGCCGGCTTGCGCTACCAGATAAAAATCCGCCTCCCAATAATTATACGGCGAGTTATTGCGCGCCCGAAAATAAAGTGAATTTATCGGCAATCCCCTTTCCGCTCCGGAATTGTCTAATTTTATGTCCGACACTGAAATATCCGTGCGCTCTTTTATCGTCTGCCCGATGTCTTCAGATTCCTTCACGGCGAGGCGCTGCCACCTTATGTCCGTCAGGGAAACGACCGTCGTCGCTGTCCGGACGCCGGTATGCAAAAACGCCGTCAGGTATTTTTTTTCTTGCGGTAAAATAAATTCGGGCTGCGCGGCCGTTTTATTTCCGCCGATGATAAACGAGTAATCAAAACTCGCGTACCAGTTGTTGTTGGGATTATAAGCTAAACTCGCTAAATCGTAACTCGAACCGGCGCTGGATAAAATATTTACCGGACCAATCGTTAAATTCTGCGGCCCCCGCCTCACGATAAAATCATGAGTAATGCCCGTCGCGGTTACTAAGTTATACGCTAATTGCCTGTCCGCCAATATACCCTGATAAAAATAATAACCTAAACCATAAAGGCCATACGCCAATAACGGCAGACTGACAACCGCCATTACGCCAATTAAAACGCGCCGCAATAACGCGCGGCGTTGCACCCACCATAAGCCGAAACTAAGCTGCCAATTAGTCGGTCCTTCCACCGGCTGATAGCTTTTTAAGTTGTTGTTTAATTTTGGCGCTGCCGTTTCCTCCTTTTTGGGCATAATCATTAGTCCTTAAAATCTATAAAGTCCTTAAAGTCAAAAATCTGTAAAGTCAATCTTTATTTAAAACTTTATGGACTCAACGGACTTTATGGACTTTTGACTAATTTATTATACCATAAATAACTGCAGTAACAAAATAAAAAGCCCCGCTGGGTATTTTCCAGCAGGGCGCGAGACGACATATCCAATACTTTTATGCTTATAATAAATTTGCGAGAGGATTATATATGTAGAAAGCATTAAGACCTGTAGAATAGACCTCTTGCTTTAATTCTTCCGCGAGATTGGGGTGGCGATAATAAACGCCACTAATAACTTCTGAAATAAGTTCGGGATGTTTTCTGAACAGTTTGCGCATTTTGGCAATCAGGTACGCTGCCATGCCTTTGCGCTCATTACTGTTCAAATCATTAAGCCCCTCTAGAGAGTGCGAGATCTGCCCTCGCTCGACAGGTATTCTCACGGAAAAGTAACATTCGAATTCCTCTAGCAACTCAAGGGGGCAAGACTTCAGAAACGAGCCGATAACCATTCCGGCTGTGTATGGTTTGGTTATCATTAGCAGCCGCCGCAGGTTAAAAGAAACGATGGTACCGTTTTTGCCGGCGCGCAGTATTTTATGCTCCTCTAATAGTCCCACTAAATCATCTCCGCAGCATCCTAATGCGGTTGTTTGGTATATGTCATCCCAGCCGATATCATCACATAACCTTTTCAGACACTTAAAAAAAACACAATAAAACCAAAAAGGAACATCATAAAAAAGATCAATAATGCGTCTTATAATGCGTGTCATAATGACACCTCCTGATATGTTTTTCCGAGACGGACTCGGAATTGGGGCGGACCCAATTGTTAGAATATAAACATATAATAAAATTTTTGTCAACTTCCCTCTTCTATTAAAATATGCTAAAATGGTAGCAGAAATTAACACTTAAATTTCGCATTTTTTTATTTAAAACTATAATCTGAAATATGCCTAAAAAATCAACCGAGAAATCAAATTACACCGCCGAAAGTATTACCGTCTTAGAAGGGCTTGACCCGGTACGCAAGCGCCCGGGCATGTATATCGGCTCTACGGCGGCGGCCGGCTTGCACCATTTAGTTTGGGAGGTGGTAGACAACGGCATTGACGAAGCGATGGCGGGATACGCCACCGCCATTATAGTTAAGATGCTCGTTAACGGCATGGTAGAGGTTAGTGATAACGGCCGCGGCATTCCGGTAGAAACCCATAAACAAACAAAAGTTTCCGCCTTAGAAACGGTAATGACGAAGTTGCACGCGGGCGGTAAATTCGGCGGCAGCGGCTATAAAGTTTCCGGCGGCCTGCACGGCGTCGGCGTCTCGGTGGTTAACGCTCTGTCTGAATACATGAAAGTGGAAGTGCGCCGCGAGGGCAAAGTTTGGATGCAGGAATACAAGCGCGGCGTTCCCCAAAAAAAAGTGCGCGCGGTAGGAAACTGCAAAGATACCGGCACCATCGTCACTTTTAAACCGGACGCGCAAGTATTTACCGAGTTAGAGTTTGACTGGGGCAAAATTTTAGACCGGATGCGCCAGCAGTCGTACCTGACCAAAGGCATCACTATCAGCGTCATTGACCAGCGCCCAAACCACCGGCCAAAAAATTTTAAATTTCATTTTGAAGGCGGAATCAAAGCGTACATTAAAGCGCTCAACCAATATAACACCCCTAAACACGAAACTATTTTTTACGCGGAAAAAGACGTCAATAACTCAAAAGTGGAGGTGGCTTTGCAATATAACGACGAATACAACGAAGAGGTGTTTGCTTTCGCCAACAACATCCATAACCCCGAGGGCGGCACGCATCTAATGGGTTTTCGCAGCGCTTTGACCCGAGTCTTAAATAACTACGCCCGTAAACAAAACCTGCTGCGCGAAAAAGACGAAAACTTAACGGGCGACGATACGCGCGAAGGCTTAACGGCGATTATTTCGGTAAAATTAACCGACCCGCAATTTGAAGGCCAGACTAAAAGCAAGCTCGGCAACGCCGAAATGCGAAATTACGTGGAACAAGTTTTTGGCGAGGCCTTTACCGTATTTTTGGAGGAGCATCCGCGGGAAGCGGAAAGCATCATCGGCAAATGCGTATTATCGGCGCAGGCGCGTTTAGCGGCCCGTACCGCTAGGGCGAATATTTTACGCAAAGGGGCGCTGGAAGGAATGACTTTGCCCGGCAAATTAGCTGACTGCTCGTCTCGTAAGGCTGAAGACTGCGAACTCTACATCGTTGAGGGCGATTCTGCCGGCGGGAGCGCCAAGCAAGGCCGCAACCGCGAGTTCCAAGCAATTTTGCCGCTGCGGGGAAAAATTTTGAATGTGGAGCGGGCGCGGCTGGATAAAATGCTGGCTAACAACGAGATTAAAAACTTAGTGATTGCCCTCGGCACCAATATCGATGAACAGCTGGACTTAACCAAACTTCGCTATCATCGCGTCATCATTATGACCGATGCGGACGTGGACGGCGCGCACATCCGCACCTTGCTCTTGACGTTATTCTATCGCCACTTCCGGCAACTGGTAGAAAACGGCCATCTTTACATTGCCCAGCCGCCGCTTTATCAAATTAAAAAAAACAAAGAAACCCAATATGCCTATTCGGATGAGGAAAAAAATAAAATTATAAAACAATTAGGCGGCGGCGAAATAGAAGAAACGGCCGAAGCGGCCGAAGAAGAAACAAGCGCGGCGGAGGAAGCGCAGGCGGAAGCGGACGAAATAAAAAAATCAGCCGCTAAAATCCATATCCAGCGCTACAAAGGCTTAGGCGAGATGAACCCGGAACAGCTTTGGGAAACAACCATGGCTCCGGCTAACCGCGTCTTGCTGCAGGTGGCGGTAGAAGACGCGGCCCGGGCGGATGAAACCTTTGACATTTTAATGGGCTCGGACGTAATCCCCCGCAAAAAATTTATCCAAGCGCACGCTAAAAACGTACAAAATTTGGATATCTAAAACAAAATTTGACATATTTTCCCATATGCTATATACTGGGGATAGAATAAAAACTGTTCCGAAAGCTTTCGGAACTGTTTTTTAAACCAAAATTACCTTATGGATATTGCGAATAAACTCAATACTTACATTAGAGATTCAATTGAGGAAGTAAAAAAAGTAGCTTGGCCGACGCGCCGGGAAACAAAAAATTACACCCTGCTGGTTATCGGCATTAGTTTGGTTTTAGCCGCCTATTTAGGCGCCTTGGACTATATTTTTAACTGGCTGCTGGAGAAAATTTTACGGTAATTCAAGCCAATTTATAACTTGTTGAAGTATGAAACAATCAGCCAACTTAGGCAAACGCTGGTACGCCATCCACACTTACAGCGGTTACGAAGAGAATGTGGTGCGTAATTTAAAGCAAAGAATAGAATCGATGGACATGGAAGATAAAATTTTTGATATTATCATTCCTAAGGAAAAAAAGATAAAAATTAAAAACGGCAAGCGCCACGTCGTGGAAGAAAAAATTTTTCCCGGCTATGTTCTCGTCAGCATGGTGGTTACCGATGACTCTTGGTATGTCGTGCGCAACACGCCGAACGTTACCGGATTCATCGGCACCGGCACTATTCCCACTCCAATTTCCGACAAAGAAATTCAGGATTTGCAGAAACGGATGGGCGTGGAAGAGCCCAAATTCACTATTGATGTTACTGCCGGCGCGCCAGTCAGAATCGTGGATGGCCCATTTAAGAATATGGAAGGCAAAGTAGTGGAAGTTGACCAGGAAAAAGGCAAAATCAAAGTATTAGTTTCCATGTTCGGCCGAGAAACGCCGGTAAATTTAGACTTTTTGCAAATTAAAAAAATATAATTATGGCGAAAGAAATTTTAACTAAAATTAAACTGCAAATCAGAGGCGGGCAGGCCAATCCGGCGCCGCCCATCGGGCCGGCTTTGGGGCAGGCGGGCTTAAACATTCAGGAATTTTGCACCCGCTTTAACGAAAAAACGAAAAACCAAATGGGCGAATTGATTCCGGTGGAAATAACCGTCTATAAAGACCGTAAATATGATTTTATAATGAAAAAACCGCCGGCGTCCGAACTGCTAAAAAAATACGCTAACATCCAAAAAGGTTCAGGCAAACCTCTGACCGAAAAAGTCGGCGCCATCACGACCGAGCAGCTGCGCGCCATCGCGGCAATCAAATTGTCCGACTTAAACGCTAATGATGTTGAAGCCGCGATGAAAATTATTGCCGGCACCGCGCGCCAGATGGGGATTAAGATAAAATAGAAACTAATAGAAATATGCGGCTCGCAGACTCGCTACGAAATACAATGGAAATACAGTTGTATATCACGACGAGCGTAGCGAGGAGCATATTTCTACTGTATTTCGCGCGTTAGCGCATATTTCTTATATAATAATCTGTGGGAGATTAA
Organism: Candidatus Falkowbacteria bacterium RIFCSPLOWO2_02_FULL_45_15; assembly: GCA_001777995.1. Lineage (GTDB taxonomy): Bacteria > Patescibacteriota > Patescibacteriia > Patescibacteriales > XYC2-FULL-47-12 > 2-12-FULL-45-10. Next base: position 11,362 of record MFFV01000035.1, read on the forward strand.
ATTAAAAAATAATCGCTATTACCACAAAAAATAGATTATGTCTAAACGAATGTCTGAACTTAAAAAATTAGTTGATAAAAATAAATCCTATACAATTGCGGAAGCGGTCGCGTTAGCGAAAAAAACTTCTAAAGTTAAATTTGACGCTAACATTGAATTGCACGCTAACTTAGGCATTGACCCAAGCAAAGGCGAACAGCAGGTGCGCGCCTTTATCACCCTGCCGAAAAATGCAGCCAAACCAAAAACTATTCTGGCTTTTGTCGGCGCGAGTGACGAACAGGCCGCTAAAGACGCGGGAGCGGATATCGTCGGCGGCGAAGAATTAATCAAAAAAATTATTGAGACTAAAAAAACCGATTTTGACATTGCGGTCGCTACGCCCGAAATGATGAAAACGCTCGCACCGGCGGCAAAAATTTTAGGCCCGCGGGGGCTGATGCCTTCGCCGAAGAATAAAACCGTCACTACCGACATCAAAACCGCCATTGCTGAAATTAAAAAAGGTAAAATTGAATTTAAAAACGACGCTGGCGGCAACGTCCATCTCATTATCGGTAAAGTTTCCTTTAGCGATGAAGAACTGGCTACTAACTTTCAAGTAGCGCTGGAAGCAATCCGTAAAGCCAAACCGGCAAGCTCTAAGGGAACATATCTGCAAAAAGTCAGCATCTGCTCGGGCATGGGGCCGGGGATAAAGGTACAGTTATAAACCAGTTATAAGTTTTAAATTTTAAGATATATAAAATATGGGCGAAAGCCCATATTTTTGTTTTTTGCTTTTTTGATTTTAATTTGTTAAAATATTGAGACCAAAAGAAATCTATCTTATCCACAGCAAACAACAAGGAGGTTTTATTAAGGACCTTTATTTTTTACCCCCACACTCATGTATGAGTGTGGGGGTATACTCTCAAAAAATATGGAGAAACAGCACAATCTCTCGGAAAAAAAACGGACTGATTACCTAAGCTGGGATGAAACTTTTATGCTGATGGCCGGCATTATCGCCCAACGCTCCAAGGACCCTAACACGCAGGCCGGAACTTGTATCGTGGATGAAAATAACGTCATCGTCGGTTTGGGTTATAACGGCTTTCCGCGCGGCTGTTCGGATGACAGCTTGCCCTGGCGGCGCGACCGAGAGTATAAATTGTCGGAAACTAAATACGCTTATGTGGTGCACTCGGAAGTGAATGCGATTTATAACGCTAACAAACCGGTAAAAAATTGTAAGCTTTATTGCGTTTTGTTCCCTTGCAACGAATGCTCAAAAACCATCATCCAAAGCGGCATCAAGGAAATTATCTACCAAAAAGACTGGTACCATGACCAAGAAGAATGGGTGGCGGCGCGTAAAATGCTGGATTTAGCCGGCGTTAAATATAGGCAATACGCGCCGCAACACGACATAAAAAAATTATTTGCCGCGCCGACCGATGCTGACGACTCTGCGCCAACCGTCAAATCTTCTCCAGCCGCAATTGACAACAATGAATTTGTTTTTGAGGAGATAATTTAAATTTGTCATTCCCGCGAAAGCGGGAATACCATTAGCTATGGATTGCCTTTCATTGATGAGATTCCCGCTTTCGCGGGAATGACATAAATAACATGGCAGAAATTTTCATCTACGACGAATTTACTCCCGAAGACACCGCGATGATGCAGGCGCTGTATTCGCGCAGCCCGCAGAGCGTGGTTGAACATGTTAAAAAAGTAAAAGAAACCGGTTCGGGAAAATTTATGGAGCGCTTTTACGTCGGCTACGGGCACGCGAGCATTGCCGATTGCGGCTCCACCACTATTTTTATTGAAAATATAAGTATTTTAGCGGATAAAGTAGTGCAGGATTGGCCGCTTTACTCCGGGCAGGAAACCAGCACGCGCTATGTTGATATGTCTAAACAATCAATCATTGATCCGGCTGGTACGCCGGAATCAAAAGCGATTTTAGACAAATGGATGCGATTTTACTTATCCAGCTTGGCAGAAGTGCAAACGCACCTTAAAAGCCAGTATCCTAAAAAACCGGAGGAAAAAGATGTTGTTTATGAAAAAGCGATTCAAGCTCGTTCTTTTGATATTTTGCGCGGTTTTTTGCCAGCCGGTATTACGACGCAGCTGTCTTGGCATACAAATTTGCGGCAAGCGTGGGATAAGCTATCTTTAATGGTTCATCATCCGCTGGCAGAAGCAAGAGAGTTGGCGGCAAATATTTTAAATAAGCTAAAAGAAAAATATCCGCACAGCTTTAGTTTTGAGCCAACGCCAGAGCAAAAAGATTACCGCGAGAGGTTAATGAAAAAATACGCTTATTACCAGCCGCTTTACTTAACGCCCGAATTTTCTTACGCTACTACTATCGCGGCCGAACAATTAAATCAGTACCGCGATATTTTAGCGCGGCCGCTCAAAACCGGCCTGCCTCACTTTTTAAGCGAACTGGGACAAATTACTTTTGAATTTTTACTGGACTTTGGCTCGTTCCGAGATTTGCAGCGCCACCGCAACGGCGTCTGCCGCATGCCGCTGTTAACGACTGACTACGGCTTTCAAAGTTGGTACTTAGAGCAGTTGCCGCCCGTCTTGCGCGAGCGGGCGATGCAATTGATTGCCGAACAAAAACAAGCCATTGCCAATTTAAATGACAAATCGGAAAATAAGCAGTATTATGTTTCCATGGGCTTTCTCGTCCCTTGCCGCGTTACTTACGGTTTGCCGGCGGCGGTATACGTGACCGAGTTGCGATCGGGCGTTCCGGTGCATCCGACCTTACGGCGCATCGCGCACAAAATGCATCAAGCCCTGTTGGAAATAGATCCGGAATTAAAACTTTTAACTGACTTAAATCCGGATGATTGGGATGTAAGACGCGGGACGCAGGACATCACGCAAAAGTCTTAATGTCATTCCCGCGCAGGCGGGAATCTCATAAAAGACGGGCTAAAAAATTAACGGGATCCCCGCTTTCGCGGGGATGACACTCATACTTATGTCTAAACTAATCCTCGCCGTCGTCGGTCTTCCCGGCTCGGGAAAAACGGAAGTAATAAATTATTTAATGCAAAAATTGAGTTGCCCCAAAGTTTATTTCGGCGATATCGTGATGGATGAATTAAAAAACCAGGGGTTGGAAGTCAACGAAGTTAATGAGCGCAAAATCAGAGAGAGCTTGCGGGAAACATACGGCATGGCTGCCATGGCCATTAAGAGTTTGCCTAAAATTAAAGATGCTTTAGTAACCAATAATCACTTGCTGGTAGAAAGTTTATACAGCTGGGAAGAATATTTAATTTTGCAGGAAGAATTTGGCGATGATTTTAAAACATTGGCGGTTTACGCGTCGCCGGCAACGCGCTATGCCCGTCTGCACCAAAGACCAGTGCGTCCCCTGACAGAAGCCGAAGCCCGTAGCCGCGATTATTCTCAAATTACTAATCTGCGTCAAGCCGGACCGATTTCCATAGCCGATTACACGGTGATAAATGAAGGAACGATGGAAGAACTGTACGTGCAAGTTGACAAACTCGCCACTAAATTAAATCTAAAATCTTTACCCCAGGTAGTATAGCAAGTTACTACACGAGGTAAATCTAAAATTAACAAGGAGGCATGCTTATCGGCGTGCTTTTTATATATCTAATATTAAATTAAATCTTTTATTATGTTTTTCAAAGATGATCTAACAACTAATAGCGCCCCCGCCAATCAGCCTAGCGGTAAGTTTATCGTTATTTACGGCATTAATAATTTAGGTAAAACCACGCAGGCGAAAATGCTGGTAGCTAAATTGCGGCAGGAAGGATTAGCGGCGGAATATATCAAATACCCTATTTATGATTTAGCGCCTTCCGGCACCCTAATTAACGATTATCTGCGCCAGGGCAATTTCCATAAATTAACCCCGCGGGAAGCCCAAATAATTTATACTCTTAACCGCACCCAGTACGAAACGGCCTTGCGGCAAAAATTAGCGCAAGGAATTTATATAGTCGCGGAAGATTATATCGGCACCGGCTTAGCTTGGGGAATCGGCACGGGCGTAGACGAACAATTTTTAAAATTTATTAATTCTCATCTGGCAAAGGAGGACTTGGCCATTTTATTGGACGGCTACCGCTTTAGCGAGGGCGTAGAAACCAACCATCGGCACGAACAAAATGAAACTTTGACCGACACGGTTCGTTTAATCCACTTGCGCCTCGCCGAAGAACGAAACTGGCAGATTATTAACGCTAACCAAACTATTGAGCAAGTACACAAAGCGATTTGGGAGCGGGTGAAAAAAATTATTCCCTCCGCGGACGATAGTTATGACTTGGAGGCAATGATCAAAGAAGCTTATCCGCAAGCCAGTGCGGATAAACTGCCTCCTGCTTTCAATGCCACTACCGTTATTAACCCTTTAGCCTCGCCCAACAAAAATAGCGGCGCTAATCCGCGCTTGCTCCAACCAGAAGAAAAAATTCCGGAACCGACGTTAAATTTTTATCCGGAATTAGTTATTCCGATACAAAAGTTAACGCCGGAAGCAAAACTGCCTACTCGCGCCCATAGCGACGACGCCGGATTTGATTTATACGCCAATGATAACTATACGCTCTATGAGCAGGAAATAGTGGCTGTCGGCACGGGCATTGCGGCCGCTATCCCCGACGGCTACGCCGGGCTGATTTGGGATAAAAGCGGTTTAGCATCTCAAGGGTTAAAAACGGCCGGAGGCGTTATTGATTCAACTTACCGCGGCGAAATCAAAGTAGTCGTTATCAACCTCTCCGGCGACATCCTGCATATTGCCCAAGGCCAAAAAATCGCCCAAATTTTAATCCAAAAAATAGAAACGCCAACCATTTGCGAGGTTGGCGAATTAAAAAGAACGCAAAGAGACGATGGGGGATTTGGCAGCAGCGGAGCGTTTTAACCCTTAAAACAAGCCTTAATGTTTAGTTTTCCTGCATTCTTCACATCCTCTAACTTATCTTAAAATGTAACTAAAGTCAACTTACTTGTTTTTCTTCTGTATTTAAGCTAAACTAAAATCAAAAAATCATAGGAGGATAATTATGCTTGTTCTTTTTATTGCTAAAAAAGGGGTATCTAACGCTATGCTTGCGAGTGTTTTTCGTTATGCATTAAAATGCGATGTTATATCCTATGAGGCCAATGATTTAGGGAAAAAACTGATGCGGGAAAAGCCCCAGATTATTATTGTCTTACAAGAAGTGATCTGGGACAAAATTTATGTTCAGCGAGTGTACTCGCAACTAAGAGAATTTTTCTCCGATTCCCCCATTATCTGGATCAGCGGATTACCTGTTGTGCGCGCAAAAAATTTTATTAATTCATTGGACCCCAGAAACATTGAATACTTTTTTTCCTATTATCCTAACGGGCAAATTTTTGCAAAAATTATTAATGCTATCCAAAATATCCAACAAAAACTCCCCTCGGGCATTACCGCATAATGCCCTTGTTTTTTGCCCCAATTTTGATAGTATGTAATTAGTGTAAATTCGTCAATTTATTGGTGGTAATTTGTGGCATCTTAAAGCAACCACTAATTTTCACTAATCAATTTACTAATCTCCACGAATTATGTACGACGTTATAATCGGCTTGGAAATCCACGTTCAGCTCAATACCAAGAGCAAGATGTTTTGCCGTTGCGCCAATTTAAACGAGGATTTAAACAAACAGCCGAACACTACGGTTTGCCCTATTTGCCTTGGACATCCCGGCACTTTGCCAGTAGCTAACCGGCAGGCGATTGAATGGACGATTTTAACCGGCTTAGCGCTAAATTGCAAAATAAACTCTTATTCTAAATTTGACCGCAAGCATTATTTTTATCCCGATTTGCCCAAAGCTTATCAAATCTCCCAATACGATTTGCCGCTTTGCTATGACGGTTCGCTTGAAGTTGACGGACATAATATTGCCATCACCAGAATTCATTTGGAAGAAGACACGGGCAAACTAACGCATCCGGCAGGCAAAAATTATTCTTTGGCGGATTTTAACCGCGCCGGCGCGCCGCTGATGGAATTAGTCACCGAACCGGTTATCACCGCCGCCGCCGAAGCAAAAAAATTATGCCAAAGCTACCAGCAAATTTTGCGTTACTTGAAAATTTCCGAAGCGGATATGGAAAAAGGCCAGATGCGCTGCGAGGTTAATTTGAGCTTGCAGGAACGCGGTAAATGGAAATATGCGGGCGAAGGAAAAATTAAACCGCTCGGCAAATATAAACTCAACCCCAAAGTAGAAATAAAAAATATCAATTCTTTCCGTTCGGTGGAAAAAGCGGTTGCCTACGAAATTAAACGGCAAGCAGAAGCGCTAACTAACGGTAAACGGTTAATGCAAGAAACGCGCGGCTGGAATGACGCCCGCGGCACTACTATTAGCCAACGCTCTAAAGAAGAAGCGCATGATTACCGCTATTTCCCTGACCCCGACATTTCTCCCTTGAAAATTGATTCGGCGTGGCGGGAAAAAATTAAAGCGGATTTGCCCGAGTTGCCGTTAACCAAAAAAGAGCGTTTTCGGCGCGAGTACGGCTTTTCCGATTATGACGCGACGGTTCTGACCGAAGACAAGGCAGTCGCGGATTACGCCGAAAAAGTTATTTCGGAACTGCGTACTTGGGTGGCAGCGAACGGGCATAATTGGAAAACGGCGCATACTAAACTGGCTAAACTCACCGGCAACTGGATTGGCACTGAATTGTTTAAATATTTCAACGCCACTAAAACTGACATCGCCAAACTAAAAATAACGCCGGAGAATTTTGGCGAGTTTATCGCGCTCGTTTACGGCGACAAAGTAAACTCCACTGCCGCCCAAATTATCTTTAAAGAAATGTTTGCGCGCGGCGGCGACCCGTCCGACATTATGGCGGCCAAAGGATTGGCGCAAATGGAGGATGAAGGTGGGCTACAAAATATCGTCCGACAAGTAATCAAGGATAATGCGCAAGTCGCGGCTGAATACAAAGCCGGCAAAATAAATGTCCTGCAATTTTTGGTTGGCAAGGTAATGGCCGCAAGCAGGGGCAAAGCCAACCCGCAAAAAGCGCAGGAGTTATTACTAAAAATATTAAGTGAGTAACTTCTGATTGGTTATTTATTCGCGGCATTAGTATAGTTGCAGAAAGTGTTAAGTCCGCATAGCGCGTTCGTATTAATGGTTCGCTAACTTAATAAGGCCGGTATTAAAGCTGATTGAACTACTTATACACAATCAAAAATTTTGTTTAATATTAGATAAAAAAACTGTGTTTGACAGAATAGCCGCTGATGCCTTAGAATAAGAAGCAGAAGCTATGAACCGAAAAAAACAAAACCACTACCATAGAATAAACAACAAAAATCGTGCTGTTTTATTTTTTCCCTTGAATGGCTATTCAAAAAAACACCTCTCCTAATCGGAGGGGTGTTTTTTTAAGTAGTTCATTTTAAGCTCTTTAAAACGATATAAACCCAGCCAATGGCTGGTTTTATATAAATAAATTCAGGTTGAGGAAGGAGAATATAAATGTCATCAGCCAAGAAACCTGGGGCGGACTCCGTAGCGGTTGTTGGCGAATTACTAAGCGCTGGTTATCAAGAAGCGCCTTATTTTCTTAAAGGTTGCTCCTTTTTAGCGCTACCTGAAGATGAAGAAAGTGAAACAGGCCTGGTATTAGTGGTGGGATTGAATGACTCGCAAAAGCAACGATTGCAAAATAACGCCGAGCGAAGAAAGACTGTTTTGTTAGCCGATGAAAAAATTGGCATCGGACTACCGCCAGAACTGCGAGAGAATGGTTTATTGCCGCGACTGCAAGTCTGCGCGGTAGTTACCGAGCCTAATTGTATCGCCGAGTTTAGAATTAATGATCTTCCCATATGTCCCTCCTGTTCCCGAGTATGGAACGAGGCAATAAAAAAATGGGAGACGTACAAGCGCCACATTATCCAAGACATGCGACGTGACGGTCGTTGCAAAATTGTCAACCGGACATGTGACAAGTGCGAATAATCATTTCTTGAGAGCGCCAAACGGGTTCACATATTTGAACCCGTTGATTTTTTTAACCAATGTTTAATTAATTCTTTTGCTATTTTATAGTTATCTACCCATCTTATCTCTCTCCCCTGCCGCTCCCAGCGCCGCCACCAAGTCATTTGCCGCTTGGCAAATTGATGGCTGGCGACTGCTAATTTAGCAATCATCTCGTCTTTATCCATTTTCCCTTGCAAATACTGGCTGACAAATTTATATTCTAAACCAAAATTTTCTAAGCGCTGCCAGTTCACTCCTTCTTTATGCAATCTTTTAACCTCTTCCATCATCCCCTGCTTTTTAATTCTTACCATTAACCTTTCATCAACCCGTTTGTTTATTTCTGGCCGCGGCAAATTTATGCCTAAAATTAAACAATCATACTGGCTGCCGCTCGCGGTCAATAATTTTTTTAACGGCATCTTTGTTTTCTTAACCATCTCAATATAGCGAATTAAATAACGTTTATTATCCGGCTGCATTTTAAACTGCTGGTCTAATTTTTTTAATATTTTACGCAATTCAACCACTGATTTTTTTTCCAAACTTGCGCGCAACTTCTTATCCGGCTTTACCCCCGCACCCTTAATGGTGTGGGGATGTGCCCCGCCCAAATTATAGCCGTCAACAACTGCTTGTAAATATAATCCGGTACCGCCGACTAAAATCGGCAGCTTGCCTCTCCGTAAAATATCATTAATGGCCTTATACGCCAACCG
>MFFV01000036.1:0-12105 GCA_001777995.1 Candidatus Falkowbacteria bacterium RIFCSPLOWO2_02_FULL_45_15
ATCCCACCACTTAGACCAGCTCAGAGCTAACCTCTGTCCCCGGTCGCGCTGACACTAAAGTAAAGGTTAATATTTATATTTAAAAGGCAAATTTGCCTTGTTTTTAAAGGTCAAGTTAATCTCTGATGATTAACGATTTATAATATCATATTTTTTAAATAAAGTCAATACTCGTTATATTTTTATTTAATATTAGCAATAAAAATATTAAATATTGAATATTAAATATTTTATGGTATGTTGAAGTTATGATTCTCTATATTAACACATCTGACGAAGAAAAAGTGGCTTTAGCGCTTGGCAAAGCGGGAAAGCTAATTGCTAAGCGGGAATTCAAGGCAAAATACCGGCAATCCGAAAAATTACTGCCGGCGATAGATTTATTATTAGCTAAAAATAAAATAAAGCTAAGCGATTTGCTTGGCGTCGTCGCGGTCAACGGGCCGGGGCCGTTTACCGCCACGCGCATCGGCGTTACGGTAGCGAACGCGCTCGCTTACGGCTTGAACATAAAAATCGCGGGCTTGCGGGCGGATGAGTTTGATAATATTGAGGATATGGTAAGTAGGGGCTGGGAAAAATTGTCAAAAGCTAAAAAGGAAAAGACAGTGGAGCCGGTGTATGATAGGGAACCCAACATTACAATTAAAAATTAACAATTATCAATTACGAATTAGGAAATAAGGAGAAACAGTACATTGGTGAACAACTTGTGTAAAACTTGTGCAGTAATCCACTGAAATTTAAGTAATTCACAGGCAAAATTAAATTTTAGGCAAATAAAATTAAGTCGCCTTATCAACAAGGCGATTTTTTGTTGGTATAGTTGAGGCAACTAATGGTTGACCGGAACGGTTAAGTGGGGTAGAATAAAATCAAGATGTCAGAAAGTGGGGAAGAGTGGTGAAAACAAGATTCCAAAATTTCAAGATTAAAAATAAATAAACAAGAGCAAGTAAGCCAAGAAAATTAGCGCTTACGCTCAAAAATAAAAAAAGGCGGCAAAATAGGATAGGACCTATAAAGCTGGCTAAGGCGGCAACCGCCTACAAGAGTTGCCTTTATTTATTAAGTATAGAAGGGGTATGGGTGAGTTTGGATTACTCTGAATCCAGCCATACTTCTCTTGCACTTAAGGGAATTATGTTTATCGGCGAATACAGCCATGCGATTGACGACAAAGGCCGGGTGGCGGTGCCGGCAAAATTCAGAAAAGTGTTGCAAAGCGGGGCAGTGGTAACCCGCGGTCTTGACAGTTGTTTATTTTTATACGCGAAAGAAGAGTGGCAGAAATTAGCGGAACAAATTTCCGCCGCTCCCATTAATAAAGCTAACTCGCGCGCTTTTAGCCGCTTTATGCTCGCGGGCGCGGTTGAATTGGAATTTGACAAGCAAGGCAGGATTTTACTGCCGGAATATTTGCGCCAGCACGCTTCTTTGCGTAAAAGCGTCATTTTAGCCGGCCTCTACAACCGGATTGAAATTTGGGATGAGGGAGTTTGGAAAAAATACAGCAAAGTTACCGGCAAAAACAGCGGCCGCATAGCGGAAGAGTTGGAAGGAGTAGGGTCAGTCAAGCAATCAAGTTAAATTTTATGATGATAAATTTAAAAAATAACATTCTCCCCAATCTAATGTTTATGCTAGCCGTGGTAGTGGTGCCGCTTTGTTTAATGGCGGTAGCTTCCATTGGCGTGAGGGAGGAACTGTTAACTATTTTAGGGGTATAATAATGAGTTATCATCATACGCCAGTAATGTTGCCAGAGGTTATTGAATATTTAAATCCAAAGACTGGAGAGATAATTATTGATTGTACTTTAGGGGGGGCGGGCTATACGCTGGCGATTGCGCAACGGGTAGGGGAGAAAGGTAAAGTGATTGCTATAGACGCGGATGAGATGGCAATAGAAAATGCAAAAGGAAAAATTGAAAATGAAAAATTAAGCAATATAATCTTAGTTAATGAAAACTTTAAAAATTTATCAGCGATTATTAACCAAATCGGGCTGGAAAAAGTGGATGGCGTTGTTTTTGATCTTGGGCTATCATCAGCTCAACTCGAAGACGCAACTAGGGGATTTAGTTTTAACTCTGCTGCGACGCTAAACATGGAATTCGGAAGCCGGAATCAGGGATCAGGAATCAGGAATACGGAGGAAATTGTAAATAAATTTAAACCAGAAGAATTAGAAAAAATCATTAGGGAATATGGAGAGGAGAGGTTTGCCAAAAAAATTGTCGGCGCGATTATCAAGGCGCGGCGGTTAAAGCCCATCGCTAACAGCCGAGAATTAGCGGCTGTCATCAGCCAGGCAGTGCCGGCAAAGTACCGCTACGGCAGAATCCACCCGGCCACGCGTACTTTCCAGGCCTTGCGGATAGCCACTAACGACGAATTAACTAATTTAAAAGTTGCCTTGCCGCAGGCGGCTGAAGCTCTAGCGGCCGCAGGCAGGATAGTAATAATTTCTTACCATTCTTTGGAAGACAGGATCGTAAAATGGTTTTTACGCGAGCGGCAAAATCAAGGAGCGGTTAAAATTTTAACTAAGAAAGTAGTTACGGCCACCAAGGCAGAGATGAAAAATAATCCGCGGGCGCGCAGCGCTAAACTGCGGGCCGCGGTTAAAAAATAAAACCATGGAGGAACCACAAACTAAGCCAATTTTTACGGCTGACGCGGAAGAAATGGCTTTCAGCGAGGGCGTCAGGAGAAATAATAAAATTTTACTGAAAGTCAATTTAGCGGCCGTTAACGGTCTTTTTTTAGTGACGGCGATAACCTTAGCCGTCGGCTATTTAGCAGTCAGTAACCAGTTGATAAGTCATGGCTTTGCCATCAACAGTTTAAAAAATAATATTGCCGAACTGAATAAAAATAATCAAGACTTGGAGTTAAAGGTAATGAATTTAGAGTCATACGCGGCGGTTAACGAGCGGATAACTGCCTTAGGCATGGTCGGCGCCAGTAACGTTGAATATTTAGAGATGCCAAGAGGCGAGGTAGCGATGAGATAACTTCGCCTAAAGGGACAACTCATTATGATCGGCAGCAACCGTTTTAAAAGAAATCCCACTAGCGGGGATAATCGCCTTACCATACTGGGAGCGATTATTTTTTTATTTGCCGCCGGAATTGTTCTGCGCCTGTTTAACGTGCAGATATTAAATTATGACTTGTACAGCGCGCGGGCGATGCGCCAGCACGGAGTAGCCAAAGAAATTTTGCCGCTCCGAGGCCGGATATTCGTGCGCGCCTCGGAAGAGAAGTCGGAGTTATACCCGCTGGCCGCTAATAAAGAATTCGCTTTAGTTTACGCCGTGCCTGAAGACATCGTTAACCCCAAGGAGGCGATGGAGAAATTAACCCCCATTTTATTCCCGTTATTTTATGAAGAACCGGATAAAGATGTTTTAGCCGCGAACATAGAAAAAAATTTGCGCCAGCAAATGGCCGCCGACGTTATTAACCGTAACCCGCCCGCCCCGGGTGAAGAAATTATTATTGACGAGGAACAGCTAAAAATTGCTTTAGCCAAAGAACGGCTTATTTTAGAGGAAAATTTAACCAAAGCCAAAGAAGAGGCAACGAAGGCTTACCAGGAAGAATTGCTGGATAAATTATCCAAACCAAACGATCCTTACGAGCCGTTAGCCAAAAAAGTGGATAAGGACAAGTTGGCGGAAATTTTATCTTTGAACATCGGCGGCGTTGATTATTGGTTAAGCGACTGGCGTTATTATCCGGAGAAAAACATTGCCAGCCATATTTTAGGTTACGTCATTGACAACAACGAAAATGCCGTCACGCAAGGCTTTTACGGTTTGGAAGGTTTTTTTAACCGGGAGTTGGCGGGCACCGTCGGGAAGGTGGTGGCGGAGCGCGACGCCGCCGGTCAAATAATCATCGCGGCCGACCGGCAGGTTAGCCCGGCCGTCAACGGAGCGGATTTAATTTTGACTATTGATAAAACCGTCCAAAACGTCGCTTGCCGCAAACTGAACGAAGCCGCCTTGCGGCACGGCGCTGACAGCGGGGCGTTGATAATAATGAATCCTAAAACCGGCGCCATCATCGCCATCTGCGCCTGGCCGGATTTTGACCCTAACGAATACGGCAAAACCAAAGACATTAATTATTTTAATAATGTCGGCATTTGGCAGGCATACGAGCCGGGATCGGTTTTTAAACCGCTCACAATGTCAATGGGCGTTGATTTAGAGCTGGTAGAGCCGGACAGTAAATTTACCGACACCGGTTCCGTAACCATCGCCACCGAAACCATCAAGAACGCCGAAGATAAAGTTTACGGCGAGGCAACGATGACGCAAGTGCTGGCCAATTCCATCAATACCGGCGCGGTTTACGTGGCGCGCAAAGTAGGCATCAACAACTTTTTAAAATACGTTGAGGATTACGGCTTGGGGAAAAAAACCGGCATTACTTTAATGACTGAATCAGCCGGCAACATCAGCTCTTTACGCGATAAAATGCACGGCGATAATTTAAATTTAGCCGTGTCTTCTTTTGGCCAAAGCATAACCGTTACTCCGCTGCAGTTAGCGGCGGCCTTCAGCGTTATCGCCAACGGGGGGATACTGATGCAACCTTACATCATCGCCGAAATCATCAAAGCCGACGGCGAACACTTAAAAACGCCGGTACGGGAAATTCGCCGCGTTATTTCGCCGCGATCCGCTATCCTAGTGGCGGGGATGATGGTCAACGTCGTCGAGCAAGGACATGCTAAGCGCGCTGGCGTCCCGGGCTATTACGTTGCGGCTAAAACGGGAACGGCGCAGATAGCTTCCCGCACCGGCCGCGGCTATAGCGGGCGCACGAACCATACGCTAGTCGGATTTGCGCCCGCTGACGATCCGCTGTTCGTAATGGTTACTTATTTGGAAGACCCCAAAGACGCGAAATACGCCGAATCTACCGCTACTCCTCTTTTCGGCGAAGTTGCGAGTTTTGTGCTAAACTATTATCAGGTGGCAAAAGAACGCTAATTAGCGGGTTAATTTATGAAAAAATTACTCCAACTAAAACTAAAAATTTTTATTAACTTGACCTGGTTGATAGCGATTATAATTCTGATAGCGCCTTTAATTGTTTTTGCCGCCGCGGCTGCGGTCAATGGGTCTAATTTAGCGGCCAGATTAAAAGGTAAGATTGTTTTGCAAGTGCAAAGTAAAGGTGAAGCTTGGTATATCAATCCTCAGGACAGCAGACGTTATTTTTTAGGCAGACCGGAAGACGCGTATAATTTAATGCGCGCCTTAGGCATTGGCATTAAAAACAGCGATTTAGAAAAAATTCCCGTATCAGAGGAAAACTTCGGGGGCGTGGATGCCGATAGTGACGGCTTATCGGATGTCATTGAATCTGCCTTTGGCACTAACCCCCAACAAGCCGATACCGACGGCGACGGCTTTAGCGACAAAGAAGAAATTTTAAACAATTATTCGCCTCTGAACAATAAGGCGCTGTCCCTTAACCGCGCTTTTGCCAATAAACATTTAGGAAAAATATTTCTGCAAGTAGAGGCGCATGGCGAGGCATGGTATGTTAATCCGGACAACGGCCAACGCTATTTTTTAGGGCGGCCTAACAATGCCTTTGCCGTGATGAAGAACACCGGTTTGGGCATTACCAACAATAACTTAAACATTATTCCAGTAAGAACATTCACACTCACTTCTTTAGCGCAAAGCGGCAATCGTTCCGACAATATAAGTAGTTCAGTAGTTGATAATATTAATCAAGGCCCAATGAATGACATGGCTAATATAATTTCTCAACCTCTAGTAGCGGAATCCACTAATCTTACACCACTAACATCTTCAAGAGTACCTGCTGCTATACCGCCCATATCACCTCTATCATCCGTTAATAATCCTACAGCTACTAATACCCCCATTTTTACTCCATCACTAACACCTACGCTAATAACAACGGCTACGAGCACCTCATCCCCCCTACCAAATAATCCGATGCCATCCGTTAGAGTAAGTACTTCTACTCCGCTGTCCGTAACTCTAAACATTACCCAAGAACCGGAAAATTTAAACTCAGGGGCTTTAGTGGCTGTTAGCGACGGTGAAATTATTAATTGTTTAGCGCGTTTAGGCGCGAGAAATGTTACTGGCAGAGGCAACCACGGCGTTGGCATTTTAGTCAGCGGCCACAGCAACGTTATTGTCCGCAATTGCGCCGTGTCCGGTTTTTATTTTGGACTTTTTGCCAATAACGCTAATGGTTTAAAAATAGAAAACAGCTCCTTTAATAATAACGCCACCCTTACGGTATCAGACGTATATTCTACTACCGGCGGAGTAGGGGAGTATATTTATACCGCCGGCGCAAATTATCCCATTAAAACTGATTCATCCTATCGGCAACCATTCGCCCCCTTTAATTCTTATGTCGTTAATGATAATTTAAATGGCGTTTTAGACAGGCAGTTTATTATGCTGCCAAAAGAAGCGATTGACACTTCCAGGGTTAATTTAGCCGGCAAGCCAATTTATTATTATGATGGTTTTATCGGCAAAATTGCCAAGTCTCCTTATCTAACTTTCCCCGGCAAAATAAACAAGACGCAAAGGCGGCAAGGAGGCGGAGGAATTATAATCCAAAACTCTAGTGGCATTACAGTTAGTAATGTTACCGCTAGCAATAATTTTTCGGGGTTAGAATTATATAACGTTTCATCCTCTAGAATAGAAAACAGTCAACTAGACCACAATTTCGGCTTCGGCATATTTATGCACGCGTCCGCCTTTAATACCGTTGCCAGTAATAATTTATCTTATACCCGCTATCCATCGGAGTGGCGCCAATGGGACGGGACAGATAACGCCGCTTTAATGATGATGCACGGCTCCAGCAATAATAATATTACCAGCAATAACTTCAGCTACAGCCCAGACGGTTTATTTTTAAGCGCTGACGACGGTAATACTTCTTATCCCACCAGCGATAACAATTTAATTACTAACAATATCGCCACCTACTCTGAAGCCAACGCTTTTGAGGTAGTCTTTTCTAGGAATAATGTTTTGACGAACAATACGGCGAGTTATTCCAAGTATGGTTTTTGGGCAACTTACGGCGATGGTTTAAAAATAAATGACAATATTTTAATCGGTAATTCTAACGCCGGCGTAGAAATTCATATGGGCAAAAATTATGAAGTTACCGGCAATACCATCCGACAAACAGGCAGAGAATTAGTAAAGACCGGCGGTAATTTTGGCTTAGGAATTAATATTATTAACGACAGCAGACAAATACCTTTTGTCCCCGCTTGGATTAGCGTTTTTAACGAAAACAGCAACATCATCGTCCGAAATAATATTTTTAATGACAATAAAAGTGATATTTTTAGCGATCCTTTGTCAGCCGTCGTCGCTTCCGCCGCCGCCGACTCTCCTACCTGTGATACCTTAGTTAGTGGTTCCGCCCCTCACCCTTATGTTATTACTTTTATGGGCGATGGTTTCGCCAATACGACTACTGTACGGGATAATTTCATCCCTTTATGCACGGGCCAAATAGGCAACTTAAATCCCATCAGTACTTTCCCCACTATTAGTAAAAATACGGCCGTACCCAATTTAGGTATTTTTTCCCGCGAGCCATTTCAATCAAATAGTGGAAAATTTACCATTCAATATGTTAATAGCTTAAACAACAATCAAACTCTTGGTTGCCAAAGTAATGGTACTGGTTGCAACTATGCTGCTATTAAAGATCGCGCTTTGGCCGTTTGCCCTAATACTAATATGGTTATCTTTTTTAAAAACGATAGTTTTTTTGGTTGGACAACGGCTAACGGCCCGGATCCATTTGCCTCTGGCAACATTCCTTTAATAGCAATTGGCGTTAGTGCTTCTCCAGATCGTATCACCAACGAACACTGGGGTGTTTGCACGCATGAATTTGGCCATGCTTTTGGCTTTTTGGCAGATGAGGTCAGCGGCACTAAAACCTTAGCTGAAACCGGATATGAAAATAATAGAGATAGCATTGCTAATTGCGCTTTGCCGTCTGAATGTACCAACAAATTTGGTAGCGGGGCGCAATGTATCCCCGGTTGCGGCGGGTCTAATTATTTATCTCGGCCATCACAAAATAGCATTATGTATGGTATAGATTTATCTATCGCTAGTAGTCTAGTATTTAATACTCCCAGTGTTAACCGTTTGAATAGTCTTTTACAGAATACTTTTTTTGGCAGTACCTACCAAACTAACACTTCCGGTTCTACCAACTCTACTTCCGTTGGCTCCCTGCCACTAACAGCTCCTACATCCGTAGTTTCTGCGCCAACCTTTATTTACCCACAAAACGGCCAAGAATTAGCTATCGGAGGTAGCTACGGCTTTAAAGTGCAAGCAGTCAGCGGTGCTGATGCCTACCGTTTCCGTATGTATCAAAATAATACCTTGATTTATGATAATGAACGCGATGATTATTTATCTCCTAATGGTGAATGGGCGATTCACACTGATAATGCTAAATATTCTCAATTTCAAGTCGGTAGTTTGGAGGTGAGAGCCGCGGCTATAATAAGCGGTAATTGGGGCACAGAAAGTAGTATAATCATTACGCTCAAGTGAATTATTTGATAAATGTGCGATTTAAAACAATGAAGCAACTACTTCAACTAAAACTAAAAATTTTCGCTAAGTTAATCCTTTGGAAATACCGGCCCAAAATTATCGGCATTACCGGCAGCGTGGGCAAATCCAGCGCCAAAGAAGCCGTTTACGCCGTGCTGGCGGGAAAATATAACGTGCGGCGGAGCGCTAAAAATTATAACAATGAGCTGGGCGTGCCGCTGACTGTTATCGGAGCGGCGTCAGCCGGCAGAAATATTTTCGGCTGGGGCGCGATATTTTGGCAGGCGCTTTGGCTTATTTTACTGCCTGACAAAAATTATCCGCAAATTTTAATAATTGAGCTTGGCGTTGACCGGCCGGGCGATATGAATTATTTGTTAAAGCTAGTGAAACCATATATTGGCATTATGACTGCGGTCGGTCCGGCGCATCTGGAATTTTTTGGGAGCATTGAAGACATTGCCTCCGAGAAGGGAAAATTAATCAGCGGCTTAGACAGGCAAAGTTGGGCCATTCTGAATATTGACGACAAACGCGTGCGCAAGTATATTAAAAATACGGACGCGTCCGTAATTACTTATGGCTTTGACCAGGCGGCGGATATCGTGGCTGATTACGTTAAGTTCAGTTACACTGGCGGCGAAAGCGACATTAATAATTTGCAAGGAGTTAGTTTTAAAGTCAGCTATCGGGGCGCGACGGTGCCGATACTGTTGCCGCGCAGTTTAGGAGTCGGCCAAGTTTATGCGGCGCTGGCGGCCATTGGCGTCGGCATAATTTACGGCTTAGATTTAGTAGCCATCGCCGCGAGGCTGCGCGAATTTATTTGTCCCGCCGGCCGGATGAATTTAATCAAGGGCATAAAAAAAAGCATCGTCATTGACGATACTTATAATTCTTCGCCGGAGGCGACGCTGGCGGCTTTGGACGTTTTGAGTAAAATTCCCTTGCCGGCGGACGGACGGCGTTGGGCGGTACTCGGAGACATGCTTGAACTTGGTTTTGTCAGCGTTGAGTCGCATCAGGCGGTAGGCAGGAAAATAGCGGAATTAGCCGTTGATATTTTAATTACCGTCGGCGAGCGGGCGCGCGATATTGACCGCGGGGCGGCGAGCGCCGGCATGGCGCCGGACGACATCTTTCACTTTCCGCAAGCAGCCGACGCCGGGAAATTTGTGCAAAGCCGGCTAAACGTCGGCGACCTAATTTTAGTCAAAGGATCGCAAGGAATGCGGATGGAAAAAATAGTGAAAGAAATTATGGCGGAACCGTTGCAAGCAAAAGAGTTGTTGGTCAGGCAGGAAGAAGAATGGTTGAACAGCCAATAAAAAGGCGTCAATTATTTTTGTTTTAATGTTTTAATGCATATGTCCCAGGAGGTTAAAAAAAACGATTTAGACAAAGATTTTTCCGTCTTGCTCAAAGAACGGGAGCGGCAGGGCGATATCGGCGAGAGCTTAAAGGAAATTTATCAAGAGGAGGGGGACGCGCTTATTCCCGCCAGCAAAAATAACGACGGTAATTACATTAAAGAAAATAGTATGGCCACAATATCGCGCCGCGACGCTAATCCTTGGCGCAAGATAACCTGGACTTTTTTGCTGTTGCTGCTGGTATTAGCCGGCATTTCCTGGACGTCATTTTTAATTTTTAACGAGGGCAACAGGCTGAACACTAAAGACATTGAATTTAACATCAGCGGCCCGGAAACGGCGACCGTCGGACAGGAGTTGGTGTATGACGTCCAATACAAAAATTTAAGCCCGTTTAACTTAAAGGACGTGGAAATCTACGTGAATTATCCCTCCAGTTTCGTGTTTGTTGACGCCGTGCCCGCGCCGATAGCCGGCAACCATATTTGGAAATTAGAGCAAATTGACACGAAACGCAGCGGCCGCATTGAGTTTAAAGGGCGCCTGCTGGCGGCGGCGGATACGCAGGCGATATTTCCGGCGGCCATTACTTACCGGCCGGAAAATTTCTCCTCTACTTTTGGCGCTGACTCGGGCCTAACCACCACCGTCAATTCCGTCGGTTTAAACATTAACATAGAAGCGCCGTCGTTTTTTAACGTCAAGGAAGAAGCGGCCATAACGGTTAAATACGCCAAACTAAAAGAAAGCTACCTGAATAATTTTAAAGTAATTTTTAACGCCGGCGATGATTTTTCCCTTAGCGGCAGCGATAAAAGCGGCGTCTGGACAATCGCTAACCTGCCCGATACCCAGCAGCAGCTAAGCATTAAAGGCCAATATGCCGCCAAGCCAGCGGCAGGCGAGAAACTAAAATTATCTTTAGCCGCGCCCCAAGAAATAAAAGTTATTAACGAGGCGGGCGAAGTTACGGCCCAAACTAAAGATTATGTTTTTTATGAATATGAATGGTCGCCGATAGTGGCGGCAGGAGCTTTGAATTTGAGTTTAACGGTCAACGGCGCGACGGCGGACAAGCCGGTAAACTTCAACGACACTTTAAATTACGTCGTGCATTATAAAAATACCAGCGAGGCCACTTTAAAAAATATTATTATTATGGCGACGATTGATTCTTCTTTGGTTGATTGGCAGACATTGCAAGACGAACAAAAAGGGGAGGTAAAAGAGGGGGCGATAATCTGGACTAAGGAGCAGATCAGGAATTTAGCGGCAGTAAAGCCCAATGAGGAAGATAGCTTTGGCTTCGCCGTTAAAATAAAGGGACGGGAGCAGATAAAAGATCTGCCGAGCGCCGACGTTAAAATCCGCACCGCACTGGATTACAGTATTGACAGCGCCCTTAATAAGGCCGACAACCCCAGCGCGCAGATTGTCAACGCGGTGAACAGCGACCTGCAATTTAATAACGAGGTGAGATATTTTGACCGCCAAAACATCGCCGTCGGCGAAGGGCCGCTACCGCCTAAAGTCGGGCAAAAAACCAGCTGGCATGTTTATTGGACTTTGACTAACAGCTTGCACGATTTGGAAAACATTACCGTCAGCGCGGCGCTTGCGGGCGGCGTCCGCTGGGAGAACAACGCCGTTAATGCGATTGGCGTCGTCAATTACCTAAGCGACCGGCGAGTCGTTAACTGGACAATAAGTTCTCTCGATGCGGTGGCGCAACCGGCGCTGTTGGATTTTGTCGTCAGCCTGACGCCGCCCGCAAGCGCTAAAAATAAAGTTCTGCCTTTGCTAAACCAAGCGCGCGTAGAAGCCAAAGACAAACAAACCGGCGGCGTTATTGTTTTTACCGCCAAAGCCAAAACGACTAATCTGGAAGACGACGAATTAGGCAAAGGGCAGGGGAAGGTGGAATAAAAGAAGTAAGAAGTAAAAATTAAAAAATAAGAATGTTTCAATCCATAAATTTATTATATCTTATTTAATAAAATTAAATTTATGTTCAAAAAATTTTTTTTGGGCGCGTTAATTTTTGTCTTGGCTGGGGGCGTGTTTATGCCGCTTAATGTCGGAGCCAATGGTTCAGTAATTAG
>MFFV01000036.1:12138-35016 GCA_001777995.1 Candidatus Falkowbacteria bacterium RIFCSPLOWO2_02_FULL_45_15
AGCTACCGTTACGGTAAGTTTAGCGGGAGTAACTGATATGGTAGGATTTCGGATTGGAGTAACTTGGCCGGAACAATTAGATTATGTGTCCGATAGCATGGCTCTTACAAGCGATACTGCCGGATTTACGATCGTCACCAATGAGAATGTTGCTGATTATGCCGGCAACGGCGTTTTATCTTCCGCTGCTTCCGCCTATGCAGTTAGCGGATCGCTTAATTTAGTCACTTTTCGTCTGTTAGTGCCAGCCGGGACTGCCGCGGGTAGTTACACGTTAACCATTAATCCCAGAACCCGGTTAAATGACGGGGCAATTCCGGTTACCTTCCAAAATAGTACTATCACGGTTATTGCCAGCCCGGCGCCAACGCCACCGCCGACATACCCAGATTTAGTAGTTAATACTATAACTCTAATGCAGAATAGCACTGCTATCTTATCAGGCAACCCGCAAGCAGGTCAGTCCTTTTATGCTCAAGCGAATTTTTCCAATACCGGAGAAGCGGCCGTAAATAATCCTTTTTACATCAATGTGTATGTAGACAGTGTTTTAAATTCCCACTTAGCCGTCAGCAGTGCTTTAGCTAGCAGCACTAGTGCTAAAATTAGTAATGCTGTTACCTTAAGTACCGTGGGTAGCCATCTCATTAGCATCACTATTGATTCCGAAAACAGCGTTACTGAATCCAATGAGAACAATAATACCTTAAATCAAACTATCGCTATCGTTGCAGCGCCTGTTAGCAGTAATAGTGCTACCACGACCCCAAACAATACAACTAATTCTTCCGGCAGTTCTACTGTTGGCGGCTCTACTTCCGGCGGTGGTTCTGGCAGTTCTTACCTAGGCCAACCAGATTTAACCATTTCTGATATCGCGGCCGTAGACAATAAAATAAGAATAACCTATTCCAATATCGGAACCGCCGCCGCACCGGGGCAATTCAAAATTAATTTAGCGGATGACTACGGTAAGTTATCAAGCACTGGTGAATTGGAAATTTCCAAAATAGTCAATGAAAGCGGCATATTGAATATCAGAGCATCCGGCTATATTGATTTCGGCGTTTTAGCAGGGCTTCATTATCTGATGGCTACTGTTGATAGCAATAACAATATCATTGAATCTAATGAAAATAATAATACTTTTACCAAAAAGATAGATATTCAAGGATGCCGTGAATATACCACAGTTTCTCCGGAAGTAGAAAAAGAGTGTCTAGCTAAAGGAGGAAAGATGGTGGGAGGCAAAGACGCTAACGGCTGCGCCACCACGCCTAAATGCGTTCTTCCTTTGACTTTAGTTTGTACCCAAGAATACAACCCAGTCTGCGGCGTTGATAATAATACTTATAGCAACCGTTGTGTGTCGGAAAAACAGAAAAAAGTGAAAGTGGCTTACGAAGGGACTTGCCGTTTTACCGGTACGACCAATAAATTCCGCAACGCTTATTGGCAATGCTATGACGGCCAAGAGTCAAACGAAGGCGGCGATACCTCCTGCAAGACATCGGAAACCTGGCAACAATACGCGAAAGAGGCCTGCCAGAACCATTGTTACGCTGACGGCAGCAGGTGCGGCGTCAAGACTTTTAAAATGACGAACGAGTGCGGAGAAGGAGCGACTACCCGCGTTTCTAACGCCCCTGCTCAATCAGGGTCCCAGCCAGCACCGGGAACAGACAGCGAAATAATCAAACTTCAGCGGCAAATTTCGGATTTAGAACAAAAAGTCATTGGTTTGGAAAAGAATTTAGTAACGCGCATTGACCAATCGCTGGTTAACCGCGTTAAAGGCAAAATTTTACTGCAAACCCAAGCTAACGGTGAGGCCTGGTATGTTGACCCTGCTTCCGAGAACAAATTTTACATGAAAGATGGGAGAGCGGCTTACGACATTATGCGCGCGTTGGGGCTAGGTATTTCTAACGCTAATTTGGGGAAAATACCGGTCGGCGTTCAACAAAATATTTACAGCTTAAAAGACAGCGACAACGACGGCATTCCGGATAACCTGGAAGTTGCCATTGGCACCGACCCGAACAAAGCCGATACGGACGGCGACGGCTATGACGACAAAACCGAAGTGTTAGCCAGTTTCAAACCCACCGGCACTGATAAGTACGCTTACGACACTAAATTAATAGACCGGGTCAAAGGTCGGATTTTACTGCAAGTTGAATCTCATGGCGAGGCCTGGTATATTAATCCCAACGACGGCAAACGATATTATTTAGGCGACGGCAACACGGCCTATAATGTAATGCGCTTTCTATCTCTAGGCATTAAAAATGATGATTTGCGTAAAATACAGGTAGGAGAATTTGAAGAGTAATAACTTAGGGGTTTGATTGGAAATTTAGAATTAGAATCAGGCATTATTAAAGTTGTTTTTTAGCGCCTAGTGTGTTAATATAAATTACACTTACTCATTTGATGAGATAATGTTAATATATTCTTAAATTTATGCCCAAATTCTTTTCCTTTTCACGGGAGAAAAGTTTTTTAGTACGGTTATGCGAAGCGGTGATTACTTTAACCGTCGCCCTGATTTTATTTTTACTGCCCCTCTTTTTCACCGGGCTGGTATCGCAAGGCATTGTTTTTGAAAAATTAGTTTTATTTTATTTGTTAGTGTTGCTGGGTTTGGTGGCTTGGATAACCAAAGGCGTGGCGGCGGGAGAATTAACCATCATTAGAACGCCGCTAGATTTGCCTATCGGCGCTTTGGGGGTCATTTTACTTATTTCCTCAATTTTTTCCGTTGATAAATTAACCAGTTTTGTCGGCTCCTACGGCGCCACGACTAAAAGCTTCATCGCTTTTGTCATTTACCTGATTTTTTACGGTTTAGTGGTTAATAACATTAATTATCGGCGGCTGAAAATATTTTTTTGGTCTTTGATTTTAGGGGCGGTAGCGACGATTGCTTACGCTACTTTGCAAGTTTCCGGAATTTTCCTTTTGCCTTGGGCGATTACGCAAACGATTTCTTTTAACCCTATCGGCAGCTCGTCGTCATTAGGAATATACGTGGCGGCGATGCTGCCCCTGTTGGCGTTAGCCGTTCCGTTGGCAGTTAAAGAAGACAAGCGTTCGTTAGGAGGCAAGCTGTTAGCCATCGGCTGGACGGCAATAGTCGCATTGGCGGCGCTGGTCGCTTTGTTTTTGCTGTTTTTATTAAATAATTTTGTTTTTTGGCCGGCGGCTATTTTAGGGATGGCGATTTTTTTGATGTTTATTCTTTCTAAAGTAGTGCGCCTGCGCTCCGCGGACACTTTCATCCCCGTTGTCATATTTTTAGCTTTAATAACTTTTTTAGTCGGCGGCAATTTTAATTTAGTAAATGCGCAGCTGCCGACGGAAGTCAGCCTGTCAAGAGACCTTTCCTGGCGCATCGCTAAGGAGAGCTTAAAGCGCGATCCGCTCTGGGGCAGCGGACCGGCCACTTTTGATTACGCTTTCGTAAAATACCGCGGCTCGGAATTTAATTTCAGTAATTTATGGGATGTCCGCTTTGATACGGCTCACGGCAATTTTTTTGAGTCGTTGGCCACTATCGGAATTTTGGGAACGGCCTCCCTCGTCATCATTAGTTTAATTTTATTGAGCATCGTGTTTATCGCCTTAAGCCGGTCCGAAAATAAAGAAGTCAAAGTATTTTTATTGGGGGTTTTTTCCAGTTTGGTAGTTTTAGCCGCCAACGCGGCTTTGCTGACGGTTGCCGGCAGCATTATTTTATTGATTGCCGTTTTAGGCTCGCTGACGATGGCTTTAGTCGTCATTAATTACCCGGAGAAATTTAAAGAGTTAAAATTATCCTTTCGGTCTTCGCCTAAATACGCGCTCGCCTTAGCCGCCATTTTTCTCTTAGTCAGCGCGGGCGTAGTAGTGCTTTTCACCAGCGGTTTTAAAATTTATTTAGCCGATTTTTACGCCAATAAAGCCAACGGCACCGACTCGGCCACGGCCGTTAACTACCTCAATAAAGCGATCGCCACCGCTGATTATCAAGACGAATATTATTTGCGGCTGTCGCGGCTATACATAGTGATGGCTAATCAGGAAGCGAACAAAGGCCAATCAGCCAACCTCAACAGCATCCAAAACTACTTAAGTTCCGCGATTCTGACCGGCAAAAAAGCGGTTGATTTAACTCCGAACAGCGTGGTAAATAAAGAGTCGCTGGCGTTAATTTACGAAAACGCCGCCACTTACAACATCGCGGGAGCGCTGGAATGGGCGGAGAAATATTACACGGAAGTGACGCAACTGGAGCCGGATAACCCGACCGCTTACGTCCGCTTAGCCTTAATTAACATGGCGCACGCGAACCAAGAGGCAGGGGCCGAAGAAAAAAATAAGTTTTATGCCGAAGCGATAAAATTTTACGGACAGGCAATCAGCAAAAAATCAAATTTAGCGCCCGCTTATTACGGCATCGCCATTGCTTACGAAAAGTTAAATAATTACGACCAGGCGATTGAAGAAGTAGGCAAAGCCGTAACCTTGGCGGCCGATAACTTAGACTATCGTTTTGAATTAGGGAGGCTGTATTTTAACCGCGGCGTGCGCAGCCAAAATTTGCAGCAGCAGCAAACCAAAGAAATCGCCGCCGCGGCCGACCGGGGCCAGACAGTCATTCAGGAGGAAAAATTAAGCGTTCAGGAAGAACAATCAAATCAAGCCGTCACTTTCAACAACGATTTGCAAGTTGCGGACGCGATTTTTAAAAATGTCATTGAAATAAGCCCAAAGCACGCTAACGCTTTGTACAGTTTAGCTCTCATTTATGAAACTATCGGCGATAAAGAACAGGCCAAGCAATATTATGGAAAATTACTGGATATCGTTAGCGACCAGCCGACCAAAGAAGCGATTGTAAAGAAACTCCAGGCGCTGTAAGCATGGGCACTTGACATATTTTAAAGGAAAACATATAATAAGCTTAAATTCACAACCGAAATTAAAAGCTAAGATATATTAGTAACCAATCATTATCGATTCGGTAAAATTCTTTCCCGCAATACTGCGGGAGGAATTTTTTTAAGTTTTTTTATTTACCCCCACACCCAGAATGGCGTTTAGGCTCGCGCCCCAAGAAACGGGTACGGCCACATCCGTAAGGGTGTGAGGGTGTATTTCCTGAATGACAGACAACAACAAGCCACCGCGGAAAATTAATATTCCCGAGGGAAACAACAGCCAGAATTCCATCATTAACGCTAAAGATTTTATTGAAGCAGTCGGCGAGGTGCTGGAGCTGAAGCCCGGGGCAACTTTTATCGTCAGCTTAGAAAGCGGCCATGAAATTTTATGCCATTTGTCCGGCCGGATGAGAATGAATAAAATCAAGCTTTTGCCCGGCGACCGCGTCAAAGTAGCCATGAGCCCTTACGATTTAACAAAGGGGCGAATAACTTATAGACTGTAAATTTATGAAGGTGCGTGCGTCAGTTAAACCAATTTGTAAGGATTGCAAGGTAGTCCGCCGTAAAAAGCGGGTTTATGTTTTGTGTAAAAACCCTAAACATAAGCAGCGGCAAGGATAATTCAATGTAGAATTACGAATTATTAATTACGAATTAAAAAATAAATATTCATAAATTCGTAATTGATAATTGTTAATTGATGAACACTATGGCAGTAAGAATAGCGGGCGTAACCATTCCTAACGATAAAAGAGTAGAGGTGGCCTTAACCTATATTTTTGGCATTGGCCGAACCAGCGCTAACCAGATATTGCAAAAAGCGCAGGTAGAGCGCGACGCCCGAGTGCATAGTTTAAGCGAAGAAGAGGTAAACAGGTTAAGGGCTATTATCGAAAAAGAGTATCGAGTGGAGGGCGATTTACGACGGGAAGTAGTAAGCAACATTAAACGCTTAAAAGACATCGGCTGTTACCGCGGCATCCGGCACAGCAAAGGGTTGCCGGTCAGAGGGCAGCGGACGAAAACCAATTCTCGTACGGTCCGCGGCAACGTCCGAAAAACCACCATTTCCGGTAAGCGTCCGTCAGCCCAGAAAACTTAAAAAGCTAACAACCAAAGATTATTTTTATGTCTGAAGAAAAAAAAACAAACGCCGCTTTAGCTGAACCGCCGGAGGGCGAGGGTGCTAATGTCCAGAGCGCCGTTGACGAAGCCGGCGGAGAAAGTAAAGAAGATCTTAAAGGAAAAAAAGCGCCGTCCGCCGCCGTCCGCCGGAAAAAGAAAGAAAAAAAGACGGTAGCGGCGGGGCGGGCTTACATCAACGCCACTTATAATAATACTATTATTACTTTGACGGATCCGGGCGGCAACGCGGTAGCTTGGTCGAGCGCCGGCGCCTGCGGTTTTAAAGGTGCCAAAAAAGCAACGCCTTACGCGGCGCAGGTTATCGTCAAAAAAGCCGTTGATAAAGCGAAGGAGTACGGGTTGAGAGAGGTAGCCGTTTTCGTCAAAGGCGTCGGTACCGGGCGCGAATCAGCGGTCAGGG
Organism: Candidatus Falkowbacteria bacterium RIFCSPLOWO2_02_FULL_45_15; assembly: GCA_001777995.1. GTDB lineage: Bacteria > Patescibacteriota > Patescibacteriia > Patescibacteriales > XYC2-FULL-47-12 > 2-12-FULL-45-10. The sequence goes on from MFFV01000036.1 coordinate 18,616, forward strand.
CTTTAAACGCAAACGGTTTGAATATTTTAAACATCAAGGACATAACGCCGATTCCTCATAACGGCTGTCGGCCGCGTAAGCCGCGCCGAGTTTAATTATTATCTATGAAAAAATACACTCACAAAATGTGCCGCCGTTTAGGAGTAAAGCTTTGCCAGTCTGACAAATGTCCGCTCGGGCGCCGCAATTATCCGCCGGGAGTCCATGGCCCCAAAGGAAGGCAGCGTCAGACGGAATACGGCATGCAGCTGGCGGAAAAACAGAAAGCCAAGGTCAGCTATAACGTGTTAGAGAAACAATTCCGTTTAATTTTCGAACGAGCCGCTAAAACTTCCGGAGATGTCGGGCAAAACTTGGTAGTATTGCTGGAGAGGCGGCTGGATAACGTCATTTATCGCTTAGGTTTTGCCGGTAGCCGCGCCCAGGCAAGGCAATTAGTCAATCATGGGCACTTTTTGGTCAATGGCCAGAAAATTAACATTCCTTCTTATGCCGTTAAAGCCGGGGACATAATCGGCTTGCACTCCCACAGCACCGACAATAAATATTTTAAGCAGCAGTTGGGTAAATTAAAAGTAGCCGCCATCCCCGGCTGGCTTTATTTTGACTCCTCCAAAAAAGAAGCAAAAGTGTTAAGCGCCCCCCAATCGAGCGGAGTGGAACAGCTGTTTGATGTGCAGGCGATTACTGAATATTATTCGCGCCGCTAACCGGCAGGGGGAATTATTTTTAAGCAGCCGGTTAATTTTTATTTGGATTTTATATATATAATTAAAGTTAAAATTTTATGCCCAAGATAGTTTTACCTCAAAAAGTAATTTTTACCCAAACTGAAGACGCTAACCATGGACAAATAGTGATTGAGCCCTGCTATCCGGGATACGGCATAACCCTAGGGAACGGCTTGCGCCGGGCGTTGCTGTCGTCGTTAAAGGGAGCGGCGGTGGTGGGGGTCAAAATAAAAGGCACCAGCCACGAATTCACTACTTTGCCGCAGGTTAAAGAAGATGTGTTAGAAATAATTTTAAATTTAAAGAATTTGCGTCTAAAATTTTTTGCCGCAGAAAATGAAGTTATCAAATTAGAACTGAAAGCGCAAGGAGAAAAAAAGGTAAGCGCCAAAGAGATAACTAAAAACAGCCAAGTTGAAATTATTAATCCCCAGCTGCACCTCGCGGAAATAACCGAAGCGAACGGCAGTTTAGAGATGGAAATTTTTGTCGCGTGCGGATATGGTTACAGTCCGATTGAGGGCAGGGAAATTCCTAATAAAGAGGTCGGCTATATTGAAATTGACTCCATCTTCAGCCCGGTAAGAGTGGTTAAAGTCAATGTGGAAAATGTCCGCGTTGGCCAGATGACTGATTGGGATAAATTAATTATTGAGGTAAAAACCGACGGCACCATCAGTTTTAGGGAAGCTTTTAAGCAAGCGGCGGAAATTTTGGTTGAACAGTTTTCTTTTGTCTTAGCTGAAGCTAAAAGAGAGGTGGGTGAAGAGGACGGCGCCGGCGCCGCTCCGGCCGAGGAGGAAGCCGTTGTGGTTGAAAACGCCGCCGAACCAAAAGAAAAGAAGCACGCGAGAAAGAAAGACTCCAAGGGAAAAGAAGCGGAATAAATTCAAACACCTTCACCCCCACGCCAAATCTTGGTGGAGGGGAATTCCCCCACACCAAAATTTGGTGTGGGGGTATTCTGGAAGGTGTCTGGATAAATAATTTAGATTGTAAATAAGTATGCGCCACCGGCAAAGCAATAAAATTTTGGGACGAACTAAACAGCCGCGGGAAATGATGTTGCGTAATTTAGCGGCCAGTATTATTATTTACGAAAAAGTCAAGACGACGCAAAGCAAAGCCAAGGCCGTGCGCCCCTTAGTAGAAAAGTTGATTACTGTCAGTAAGCAAAATGATTTAACCGCCCGCCGCAAACTGGCGCGGCTTTTGCCGCAGCCGTTAGCCATCAAGAAGCTGATGGAAACAATAAATAAGCGCTATCTGGACCGGAGCAGCGGCTATACCAAAATCGTCAAACTTAACCGGCGAGCGGGTGACAGTGCGGTCCTAGCGCAGATTGAGTTAGTTTAAAAATATGGAACATAAAAGCAACCAACAACCGCAAACAATAGACGCCACGGATAAAGCAATCGGCAGAATCGCTTCGCAAATAGCCGTTCTTTTGCGCGGTAAAAACAAGCCGGAGTATCAGCCGCACCTTGACGGCGGCGGCGGCGTGGCCGTGATTAACATCGCTAAGGCTAAATTTAGCGGAGTAAAATTAAAGCAGGCGGAATACAAAAGGCATTCCGGCTATCCGGGGGGCTTAGTCAGAACAAAAGTAAGCGAAGTCTTTGCCAAAAATCCGGGTGCCGTTCTGCGTCGGGCCGTTTGGAGCATGCTGCCAAAAAATAAATTAAGACGAGGGATGATAAAAAGATTAAAAATAGTGTAATTTAAACTATGGAAAAAGAAAATAAAACAATCGAGCTGAAAGGAAGATACATCTTTGCCGCCGGTCGGCGTAAAAGAGCCGTTGCCCAAGTGCGAATGTATAAAAACGGCAAAGGGGCGATGACGATTAACGACAAAAAAATTACGGAGTATTTTCCGATAGCCGAGTATGCCCAACTGGTATTGACGCCGCTGAAGCTGGTCGGCTTAGAAGATAAAGTTGACTGTTCAATCATCGTGCGCGGCGGCGGCAAGCGCGGCCAGGCAGAAGCGGTCCGGCACGGCCTGGCGCGGGCGCTGATAATAATTGACAAAGAATTGAAGCCCGCCCTAAAAGCGGAAAAGTTGCTCACCCGCGATCCGCGCCGGAAAGAAAGAAAAAAGCCGGGTCTTAAAAAAGCGCGGCGCGCCGAACAATGGAGCAAACGGTAAGTCTTACACAACGCATAACATAAAATACGCAACAAAATATCCCGCAGCACTGCGGGATATTTACTATAGAGCAACTTTGTTATTTTTAGAAATATAAGTATAATATAAACAATATCTTTAATATTTGTATATTTGTCCCGAGTACGCGGGATTTATAATTGGTAGGTATGAAAATAATAAACATCGCCAAGAATACCAGTTATTTTACGTTAGCGCTGATTTTGCAAAAAATAATTTCTTTTGGTTACTTTATCATCATCGCGCGCGCCATCGGACCGGAAAATTTAGGGAAATATTATTTTGCCATTTCTTTTACCACCGTATTTTCTATTTTTATCGATATCGGCATGTCGTCCGTGCTCATCCGCGAAGTCGCCAAGTATCAGGAGCGAGCTTACAACTATTTAAGAAACATCATCGGCTTAAAGCTAATGTTATCGGTTTTGTCCGGAGGAATTGTTTTTATCCTGATTAATCTCATGGGCTACCCCTCCTTAACCAAAGACTTGGTGTATCTTTCTTCGCTGGCGATGGTATTAGATTCCTTTACGCTGGTATTTTTTTCCGTCAGCCGCGGTTTCCATAACTTAAGCTACGAAAGTTTTGCGGTAGCCGGCTATCAACTGATAACGTTGGTTTTGGGAGTAACTTTTTTAAAAGCCGGTTTTAGCTTGCGCTGGCTGATGGGGGCGGTAGTAATCGCGAGCTTGATAAATTTTTGTTACGCCGCCGGTTTGGTTGTGGTTAAGTGGCAGTTAACGCTTTGGCCCGCGCTCAAGTACAATTTTATAAAAAACATGATGGCGATGGCGCTGCCGTTCGCTTTCTACGGCATTTTTCAGAGATTTTATACCTATTTTGACAGCATCTTATTATCCCTGCTCGCGGGCGACAGGTTTGTCGGTTTGTACAGCGTCGCTTTTAAAATAACTTTTGCCTTGCAGTTTTTACCGCTCGCTTTCGTCGCCTCTCTGTATCCCGCCATGAGCGCCTATAACGTAAGCGACAAAAAACAGCTGGCGGTTACTTTTGAACGGGCAATGAATTATTTAATCATTATCGCGTTGCCGATATCGGCCGGCATTATCGTTTTGGCGGATAATTTAATTTTAATTTTTAAATCCGAGTACTCCGGCTCAATTTTGCCCCTGCAAATTATCATTGCGAGTCTCGTGTTTATTTTCGCGTCGTATCCGGTCGGTTCGCTGCTGAACGCCTGCGACAAACAAAAAATTAACGGCGCTAACATGGCGGCGGTGCTCGCGGCCAGCGTGGTCATGAACTTAATTTTAATACCAAAATTACAGGCCGTCGGCGCCAGCATCACGGTGCTCGCCACCAATATTTTGCTTTTGGCTTTAGGGTTAATTTGGGTGCCAAAAATTATCAGTTACCGTCCTTGGGCTATCGTTAAAGTTTTACTGAAATCTTCAGCCGCCGCCGTTTTGATGGGCATTCTTTTGTTTTATTTTAGGGAAAGCGTTAATATTTTCGTCCTCATTCCCGTAGGCGGGGTTATTTATTTTGTTTCTTTATATATTATTAAGGGCTATACGAATGCCGATGTGGTTAGCATTAAAAATTCACTTGTTGGGAAAAATGTGTAAGCATTAAAACATGGAAACATTAAAACAAAATAGCAACGTTTTGCTTTTTACCTTAGAGTATCCTCCCGCTATCGGCGGGGTAGCGAATTACTACGGCAATTTAGTTAAATACTGGCCGGACGGCGAAATTAAAGTGTTAACGAATAAAAATTTAATCAAGCCGCATTGGCTGTTTGGGCTATGGCATCTATGGCGGGCGATCAGAAAGTTTGACATAAAAATAGTGCTGGTTGGCCAAATTTTGCCGCTCGGCACCGTCGCTTGGCTGCTGTCCCGATTGCCCGGAGTTAAATTTAATTATGTTGTTTTTTTGCACGGCTTGGATCTGACCTCTGCCTTGAAAGTGCCGCGGAAGAAAAAGTTAACGGGTAAAATTTTAGCCGGCGCGCAGAAAATAATGGCGGCCAATAGTTATACGGCAAAGTTAGCGGGGGAGATTGTTGATAAAGGAAAAATTGTGATAGTCAACCCCGGCATTTCAAAGAATATTGGATATTGGATATTGGATACTAAGAGTTTGATTTTGAAGTACAAGTTAGAAGGCAAAACAATACTTCTGCAAGTAGGTCGGTTAGTAAAACGCAAAGGTTATGATAAAGTATTGGAAGCATTGCCAAAAGCGTTAAAAGAATGCCCAGGATTTTTATATGTAATCATCGGCAATGGTCCGGTAATATCCAATATCCAATATCTAATATCTAAACATAATATCCAAAATAACGTGTTGCTGATAACCGATGTTGATGACTCCGAAGTTAACTCATGGTATGAGTTGTGTGATATTTTCATTATGCCCGCGCGCAATATTGACGGAGATTTTGAAGGATTCGGGATAGTGTACCTGGAAGCGAACGCGCACGGCAAGCCGGTAATCGCCGGCGATTCGGGCGGCGTGCGCGACGCGGTTATTGACGGCGTCAACGGGCTATTGGTTGATCCGGAAAGCGTTGAGGAAATCGCGCAAGCGATTATTAAATTAGGTAAAGATGAGAATTTAAGAAAGAAATTGGGAGAGCGGGGGAGGGAAAGAGCGCGACAATTTAATTGGCAGGCGCAAGTAGAGAAAGTCATGAAAGCATTAAAACGCTAGAACATTAAAACAAAAAAATATAGTGTCATTGCGAGGAAATTAGGATATTAAGATATCGGATGTTTTTATAAAACGAGTATGTTTAAAAATAAGTTAATTTCCATAATAATTCCAGTTTACAACCAAGCCGAAGAAATTCAGGCAACCTTGGCGTCGGTTTTAAGCCAAACATACAAAAAGCATGAAGTCATTATCGTTAATGACGGCTCAACGGACAGTACGGCGGTAGCGTTAGAAAATTTAAAGCGTAAATTTTGGGATAAAAAAATCCGCTGTAAAATAATTCAGCAGAATAACCAAGGCGCGAACGCGGCGCGCAATCGCGGCGCCGCAGAAGCGAGGGGAGAATATATAATTTTTTGGGACGCAGATATAGTGGCGGCGCCGGCAATGCTTGAGAAAATACATAAGCCGTTGCAAGACAATCCAAACGTCAGTTACGCGTATTCGTCCTTTGTTTACGGTTCACCCCCACACCTATTGAATAATATTCCTTTTATTCTTAAAGCCCCATATCTTAATAGGTGTGGGGGTAAAAAATTTAAGCTTTGGCCGTTTGACGCGGACAAACTAAAACAAATGCCGTATATCCATACCACCTCTTTAATCAGGCGCGAACATGCCGGGCGTTGGGACGCGGAAATAAAGCGCTTGCAGGATTGGGATTTATGGCTTACCTTGTTAAAACAAGGCCATATCGGCGTTTGGGTGCCGGAATATTTATTTACCGTTAATACTCAACACGGCACGATGTCGCATTGGCTGCCGCGCTGGGCTTATAAATTTATGCCCTGGTTGAAAGAAGTGAAGAAGTATAAGGAGGCGGTGGAGGTGATAAAAAGGAAACACGAATTAAATTTTTAATTTTATAATTTTTAAATAATTTTTAATGCTCTAATTTTTAAACATTAGGATTTAAAGTTTATTTAAAAATTAAAAATTACAAAATTAAAAATTATGGATGTCAGCATAATCATCGTCAATTGGAACGTCCGTAACTTGCTGTACCGCTGTTTACAGTCTATTTTTATTTTTACCCGCGACCTTGAGTATGAGGTGATTGTGATAGACAATTTTTCCCTTGACGGTTCGGTGCAGATGCTTAACGATTTAAGCTTTACGCAGCCAAATTTACGCGTTATTTTTAATCAGGAAAACGCCGGCTTTGCGCGCGCCAACAATCAGGGATTACAGGTAGCTAAAGGAAAATACGCGCTGTTTATGAATCCGGATATGGAACTCGTGGAAAACACGCCGCGCCTGTTGTTTCATTATCTGGAAGCGCGGCCCGGCATCGCCGCCTGTACCTGCCAATTGCAGTACGGCCAAGGCAACCGCCAGCCCAACATTAAGCGCGACCCGACTTTTTGGTCCCAACTTTGGATTTTGTATAAACTGCATCATTTTTGGCAGCCGCCTTTCTTAAAAAAGTATTTAGCCAAAAATTTTGAGTATAGCCGCGAACAAGAGGTGGAGCAAGTAATGGGAGCTTTTATTTTTACGCGCCGAGACACGATAAATAAAATCGGCGGTTGGTCGGAGGATTACTTTATTTGGTGGGAAGACGTTGACCTTTGCAAGCGTCTGCGGCAATTAGGCGCGGTAATCGTTTATACGCCCATCAGCCGCGTCCTGCATTACGAAGGACAAAGCTTTGCCCAGCAGTTAAGCTTTCCTAAACAGCGCCAATTTAACCGCGGCCTGCTGACTTATTTTAAAAAACATCATCATCGCTTAGCGTGGTTTATGTTGCGGCTCGCGAGCATTGATAGCTTGGCATTGGCGTGGTTGGCGCAGTTATTGCGGCTTAAACAAAGGACGCAGTCAAGGTTGTAATTGTCATTGCGAGCGGAGCGAAGCAATCCCGTGAATATCAGGTAACGCAAAATTAACGGGATCGCCACGCCCCTTCGGGGCTCGCGATGACAGAAAAAAGTATGTTTCAAAAATTTCGTCTTTATTTTCTCCTGATTTTTCTCGCTGAACTTCTGTCGTTTGGCGGATTTTTATTACCAGAATTCAGGCAGACAGCTTTTTTTGTCACGGTGTTACTGGTTTTGCTTTTATCTTTACAAAAATTAGAGTACGGCCTGCTGATTTTACTCGGGGAACTGTTTATCGGCTCCAAAGGATATTTATTTTATTTTGAGCAAGGAGAGCTGGTTATTTCCATCCGCATCGCTTTGTTTTTAGTAATAATGTCGGTTTGGCTCGCTAAAATAACGGTGCTGTGGAATAGAGAAGGTTATCGTTTCCTGCTGGCAAAATTAGCCCTGCCTTTTGGGCGCTATTACGGCTTATTGGGCGTAGCCATCGGGTGGGGGATAGTAAATGGGTATTTCCGCGGCAATGAATTCAGCAATATTTTTTTTGACGCCAATTCTTGGATTTATTGGTTAATGATTTTTCCTCTCGCTTACGTCGTTAATGAGCGCGAAGAAAACGGCGGCGAATTTTGGCGGGAGTTGTTGGCGGTTTTTAGCGCGGCGGTAATTTGGCTTAGCGCCAAAACTTTAGGGTTGCTTTTTGCCTTTTCCCACAGTTTAATCGTTGCTCTTTATGAATTATACCCATGGATTCGCGTTACCGGCGCGGGAGAGATTACCGTTATGGAAAGCGGTTTTGTGCGGATTTTTTTTCAGAGCCAGATCTATGTGCTGATAGCGATGACGACAGCCGCCGCGGCAGCGGTTTATTTTAAGTTACTTAGGGATAAAAAGAAATTGTTATATTGTTATATCGTTATATTATTATCAGCTTCCGTAGCAATAATTAGTTTTTCGCGAAGTTTTTGGATTGGTTTAGCGGCTGGTTTATTAGTTTATTGGTTTATTAGTTTATTGGTTGATAAAAAAAATTGGCAGGCTATTTTTTTGAGTATGGGCTTTACTTTAAGCGCGGCAATTTTAAGCATCGCCTTAGTTTTTGGCATCGTAAAATTTCCTTACCCCCGGCCGACCGCCGCTTTTGACCTAAGTTTGCTTTCGGAGCGCGCCGGCAAAATAAGCGGAGAAGCGGGCGTATCCAGCCGCTGGAATTTACTGCCGCCGCTCCTGCGTGAAATCAAGCAAGCCCCGCTGCTCGGCAAAGGTTTTGGCGCGACGGTAACTTATAAAACGCAGGACCCGCGCGTTTTGGAACAAAACTCAACCGGGGAATACACGACCTACGCGTTTGAGTGGGGCTATTTGGACATCTGGCTGAAACTGGGGTTAATTGGTTTACTGGTTTACATAGCGTTGTTGGGAAAAATATTCATTGAAGGAATTAAAACAAGTTACAAGTTGCTATGTATCAGCTTGCTATCAGGTTTAGTCATGATTATGGTAACGAGCTTCTTTAGTCCGTATTTAAATCACCCGTTGGGGATTGGGTATGTAATATTAACATCATTAATTCTTGGGCAAAAGAAAAAGCCGCCGTTCCTCCCGTGAGAGAAACTGCGGATTTTTTTAACTTTTAACTCTTTACTTTTTTACCTGACTTTCATCTCCACTTTTTCCTGCGGGCTCAAAATGATTTCCACTTTGTCGTTGTCTTTGATTTTGCCTTCAATAATTTCCAAGGCGAGCTCGTCCAAAATTTTATTTTGAATCACGCGCTTTAGGGGGCGGGCGCCGAAAGTTATGTCATAGCCTTCTTTAGCCAGCATTTTTTTAATGCCCTCTTTAAACAAAAGTTTGATGTTTTTAGCCGCGAGGCGGTTTTGAACTTTAGTTAATTCTAAGTCAACGATTTGGGCCAGCACCTCTTCCGTGAGGGATTTGAAGATGACGATTTCGTCAATGCGGTTTAAAAACTCCAGTTTAAAATGGTCTTTCAGGATAGCCATAATTTTGTCTTTCATCTCCGCTCCGCGCGCAGTGGCCGCTTTTGCTTTATCCTCATGGTCGGCAAAGCCAATGGAATATTCCTGAATCACCTGATTACCAAGATTTGAAGTCATGATGATGATGGTATTTTTAAAGTTCACCGCGCGGCCCTTGGAATCGGTCAGGCGGCCGTCGTCTAAAATTTGCAGCAGCATGTTAAACACTTCCGGATGCGCTTTTTCAATCTCATCGAATAAAATGACGCTGTAGGGACGGCGGCGCACTTTTTCCGTCAGTTGGCCGCCTTCTTCATAGCCGATATAGCCCGGGGGAGAGCCGATAATTTTTGCGACCGAATGGCGCTCCATATATTCGGACATGTCTAAGCGAATCATCGCCTCTTGTGTATCAAACATCAGGGCGGCGAGCGCTTTGGCTAATTCCGTCTTGCCCACGCCGGTTGGACCGACAAAAAGAAACGAGCCGATGGGTTTTCCCGCCTCATTAATGCCCGCGCGAGAGCGCCTGATGGCGTTAGCGACTGACTTGATGGCGTCGTCTTGCCCCAGTACGCGGTTCTTCAGCTCATCTTCAATTTTTGCCAGTTTCGCCGATTCTGATTCCAACATTTTAGCGACCGGAATGCCGGTCCAGCGCGATACCACTTCAGCGATATCTTCTTCGTCAATTTCTTCCTTTAAGATGGCCTGGCCGGCGCGCTGGATTTGCGCTAAGCGGGTTTCATTGCTTTCAATGTTTTTTTGCAGTTTGGGAATTTCCGCGTAACGGATTTCGGCTACCTTGCCTAATTCGCCGATGTTTTGCAGCCGTTCGGCCTCCTGTTTTAATTCGTCTATTTTTTTCTTGTCCGCGCGGATGGCGGCAATAATTTCTTTTTCGTTTTTCCAATGCATTTCCAGCTGTTTTTCTTCTTCTTTCAGTTCCGAAAGCCTTTTGGTTAATTTGCGGATGGTAGCCGCGTTTTTCTTTTTCGTGTCTTCACTGACGGAGGTATTTTTATTTTCTTTTTCAATGCCGGCTTTTTCAATTTCTAAGCGGGTAATTTCGCGTTTTAATTTATCCAAATCTTCCGGCATTGAGTCAATTTCCATGCGCAGGGCGGAAGTCGCCTCGTCAATTAAATCCACCGCTTTGTCCGGCAAAAATCGGTCGGTAATGTAGCGTTGGGAAAGTTCTGCCGCCGCCAGAATGGCTTTATCGGTAATGCGCACGCCGTGGAAAACCTCGTATTTTTCCTTTATGCCGCGCAGAATGGCAATCGTATCTTCAATTGAGGGCTCATTGATGTAAATTGGCTGGAAGCGCCGCTCTAACGCCGCGTCTTTTTCAATGTATTTTTGGTACTCTTTAGTGGTAGTGGCGCCAATCGCGTGCAATTCGCCGCGCGCCAAAGCCGGTTTCAGCATGTTGGAAGCATCCAGCGCGCCTTCAGTCGCGCCGGCGCCGACCAGCGTATGCAATTCATCAATAAATAAAATAATTTTTCCCGCCTGCGCTTTTATTTCTTTCAATACCGCTTTCAGCCGTTCTTCAAATTCGCCGCGGAATTTCGCTCCGGCCAAAAGCGAGCCCAAGTCCAAATTAATGAGTTCTTTGTTTTTTAAAGTTTCCGGCACGTCGCCCGCGACGATTCTTTGCGCCAAACCTTCGATGATCGCCGTTTTTCCCGTGCCGGCTTCGCCGATTAAAACGGGGTTATTTTTAGTGCGGCGGGAAAGCACCTGCATGATCCGGCGAATTTCGCTGTCGCGGCCGATTACCGGATCTAATTTTTGTTCCCGCGCCTGTTTCGTTAAATTGAGCGCGTATTTTTCCAGCGCCTGGAACTTAGCTTCCGGCTCGGGGTCGGTAATGCGGGTGGCGCCGCGCACTTGCGCCAATATTTTTAAAACCTCATCGTAGTTAACGGCTAAATTTTTTAATATTTCCTGCGCTGACGATTTAATCAACAAAATCGCCAACCAGAGGTGTTCGGTGGAAATAAATTCATCTTTCATTTTATCCGCCTCCCGTTTGGCTTCGTTCATGATTAAAGCGACTTCTTGCGTGCCTTGGATGGCGCCGACAACCGATTCAATCGGCGTTTTCGGCAGGCGCTCAATGCCGGAAATAATTTCCTGCTTGATTTTATCTTCGTTGATGTTTAATTTGTCCAGGATGGTTTTCACCAGACTTTCCGGTTGAATAATCAGGGAATAGAGCAGGTGCAAAGCGGAAATTTGCTGCTGCCCGTTTTCAATCGCGATATTTTGCGCCACAATCAGCGCTTCTTGGGATTTAATGGTAAGTTTGTTGAACATATGGTTAGCAATCTAATATTAAGAGTGCTAACTCCAGTATAAATACAGATTTTATATTTGTCAAATTATAAAACTTGCCGGTAAAATAACGATAGTATTTTTTAGCTAAAATTAAATAAATTTTTTTAAAACTGGATTTTTTATTTGACTTATTTTTGAAAATATGATATTATATGGCTATAATAAAATTTAGACAAAATTACTCTTAAGTCAATAAATGCTTGGATTGATTTATTCTTATGGATAATAGGTCAATTTTAGACACAATTTTAAACAATACCGTTAAAGAAGAGGCGGCCATTTTGGACAGCCAAGTTATTTTAGACAACCTTTTTAGCGGATTGCGCGCCAAAGAGCGCGAGGTTTTAAACATGCGTTTTGGCCTGTCTAAAGACGCCAAGGTAACTTTAGAGGCAATTGGCGGTTTATACAATTTAACTCGCGAGCGCATCCGCCAGATTGAAAACAGCGCCATCTCTAAAATCAAAAAGCACGACGAATTTGATAAATACACTTCCAGCTTGCGCGACGTAATCAATAACTTACTGGAGGAGCATGGGGGCATTATTGAGCACTCTTATTTGATTGATAATTTAAGCTATTTATCAATGCTCGCTAACAGCGAACAAAGAATTAACAATGAAGTTTTAAAAAACCATTACTCTTTTATTTTAGCTAAACTGCTGGCCGATGAGTTTGATTACGTAAAGGAAAACGGCCAATATAATGATTTGTGGAAATTGAAATTTTCGACCCTTGACCATCTGCAGGAGCTGCTGGAGTTCATCATCCGTAAATTAGAAGAGTTAAAGTCCGTTTTACGCACCGAAGAAATTATTAATTTGGTAACGGCCAGCGAGGTTTATAAAAAACACGCCGAGCGCCTGCGCGTCAGCAATAATTTTGACATCTCGCCATTGGTTAGAAGTCAGCACTTTGCCGAAAATACCGAAGCAATAAATAAGCATAAAGCGTTATATTCGTTATTGCGCTTAAGCAAGCATTTGCGGCAAAATAAATTCGGGCACTGGGGGATTAAAGACTGGCCGGAAATAACGCCGAAAACGATCAACCATAAAATTTATTTGGTTGTCAAAAATTACGGCAAACCAATGCACTTCCGCGAAATTACCGATAGAATCAACGCCATCAGCTTTGACCATAAGCAAGCCAACGCCGCCACCGTTCATAACGAACTTATTTTAGACGATAAATACATCTTAATCGGCCGAGGAATATACGCTCTCCAGGAATGGGGTTATGAAAACGGCACGGTGAGCGACGTAGTGGTGAAGGTGCTGAAAGAAGCGGGCAAGCCCTTAACTAAAGAAGAAATTATTGACGGCGTTTTTAAAAAACGATTGGTTAAGAAAGCCACTATTAATTTAGCGCTGATGAGTAAGGACAGGTTTCGGAAAGAAAACGGGAAATATCAGTTAGTACCCAGTAATTAACCGCAAGCTAAATTTATTATTTTCCGTCCCGCAATGCTCGCGGGACGGAATTTTGTTTGCCAAATTTTAGCAAAATGTGGTACAATATATTACATTGATACTTTATCCAGACACCTTCCAGAATATCCCTACACCAAGATTTGGTGTGGGAGGAAGGTGTTTGGATTTATTATCTTATGGATGTCGTCATTAATTTAGATAAGATAATGTCTTTATTAGAGTTGCCCGCGGATATTTTGGTGGCGCGAATTTTTTTGTATTTTGGCTGGGCGCCGATAAGCATTTTTTTGCTTTGGAGTTTGTGGCGGCTGTGGATTTTTTACATTCAAAACAACTTTGCCGATAAACGGGAATTTATCCTGTTAGCGATTGACATTCCGCAAGGCAACGAGCAGTCGCCGCGGGCGGTAGAGCACATGTTCGCCCATTTAGCCGGCGCGCACGCCACCATCAACTTAATTGAAAAATATTGGGAAGGCCAGACGCAGGACAGCTTTAGCTTTGAAGTCGTCAGTATTGATGGCTATACCCAGTATTTGGTTCGGGGAGAGAAAAAATATCGCGACTTAATTGAAGCGATGGTTTACGCCCAGTATCCGGAAGCGGAAATTACCGAAGTCGACGATTATACGGCCAGCGCCCCCGACAGATTCCCGGACGAAAATTATGACATTTGGGGAGGGGAATGGATATTGCAGAAAGCCAGTCCCTATCCTATCCGCACTTACCTTGATTTTGAACACCAGTTCTCCGGGGAATTCAAAGACCCGAACGCGGCTTTGATTGAACTTTTCAGCAGCTTGCGCCGCGGCGAGCAGTGCTGGTACCAAATCATCGTTACTCCCAAAGGATTTGAATGGGAAGAGGAGGGCTATGACGAAATTTCCAAAGTTATCGGCGAGAAGGTGGGAAGCGAAGACAACATTTTTGATAAAACGATTGACTTATTAATGAAAGGGCTGACCGGCTTCAGCGAATTAATTATCCCGCTGTGGGGGGAAATTGAAGCAGAGGAAGAGAAAAGAGAAGTTAACATGCTGAACTTGCGCCCGGTGCAGAAAAAAAGCATTGAAGCAATACAACAAAAAATTTCTAAAATCGGCTTTGACATTAAAATCAGATTCATTTATCTGGCGGCTAAAGAAGTTTTTGACAAAAGAAGGGCCAACTCGTTCGTGGGGGTGATGAAGCAATACACGATGTCCGACCTGAATTCGTATAAGCCGGACATGGACGTTACCGTCACCAGCGCTAAATATCTTTGGAAATCCAGCCGGCTGAGCGCGAGAAAAAACCGTTTGATAAGGGCGTACAAAAAACGAAGCAACTGGCGGGGCAGATTGCCCGGCATCCTCAATATTGAAGAGCTGGCCACGCTTTGGCATTTTCCGATAGAGGAGGCGGTTAAAGCGCCGATGTTGCAGAAAGTCCCGAGCCGCAAATCAGCCGCGCCGAGTTACCTGCCGGTGGAAGGTTCAACCAGTGATTTGGCCAGTGAGTTTGGCTTGCCTGGTATAACGGACGGCGATGCGGAAAAAGAAGAAATTTTTTCTTTGCCTCAAGCGGGCCAGGGGGGAAGAGTTAGGCAGACTGAACCGCCGGCTAACCTTCCGATAGGATAAATTTTGAAGGATTTATTTTTTGTATGAATAACAACGAAATCACAATTTTTGCCGAAACAAATTTCCGCAACCAGCGGCGGCGTTTTGGCATCAAAACCGACGATCGCCGGCGGCATATGTACGCCATCGGCAAAACCGGCATGGGAAAATCAGTGCTGCAGGAGAACATGATTATTAACGATATTTGGGCGGGCCAGGGGGTAGCGGTGGTTGACCCGCACGGCGATTTAGTGGAAAAAGTGGTGCGCTACATCCCCGCTAACCGCATTAATGACGTCATTTATTTTAACCCGGCGGACATTGAGTATCCGATTGCTTTTAACGTGGTGGAGCAGGTTGACCCGCGCTACCGGCACCTCGTTGCCTCGGGGTTAATCGGCATTTTCCAGAAACTGTGGGCCGATTCCTGGGGGCCGCGTTTGGAATATATTTTACGCAACGCCATTTTAGCCATTTTAGATTATCCCGGTTCAACGCTGATGGGCGTAACGCGCATGCTGTCCGACAAATTGTACCGCAAAAAAGTGATTGAAAAAGTTCAGGATCCGGTGGTGAAGGCGTTTTGGATTAACGAATTCGCCGGCTACGCGGATAAATTCGCCTCCGAAGCGGTTTCTCCAATCCAAAATAAAGTCGGCCAGTTTCTTTCGAGCTCCCTCATTAGAAACATCGTCGGCCAAGTTAAGTCCAGCATTGATTTGCGCGAAATTATGGACCAAGGAAAAATTTTGCTCCTGAATTTATCCAAAGGGCACATCGGCGAAGACAACTCGGCGCTTTTAGGCGCGATGATGATTACTAAAATGCAGCTCGCGGCCATGAGCCGGGTAGACACTCCGGAAGAAGAGCGGCGCGATTTTTACCTTTACGTTGACGAATTCCAAAATTTCGCCACCGACAGCTTCTGCAACATTTTGTCCGAAGCGCGCAAATATCGTTTGAATTTAGTGATGGCGCACCAATACATAGAGCAGTTAGGCGAGAAAGTTTGGCCGGCGGTGCAAGGCAACGTAGGCACGCTGATTGTTTTTCGCGTCGGGGCGGCGGATGCGGAAGAGCTGGTAAAGGAATTTGACCCTTATTATTTAGAGCCGGATTTGGTAAATCTGCCCAAATATAATTTTTACATTAAGTTAATGATTGACGGCATTGCCTCCCAGCCGTTTTCGGCGACGGGGTTGCCGCCAAAATCAAAAGAAGAAGAGACCAATAACGAAGATAAAGTGATTAAAGTTTCGCGGGAGCGCTACGCTTCCAACCGGGAAGAGGTAGAGGATAAAATTATGCGCTGGCACGGGATGCAGGAAGAGCCGGAAACTAGCAATAAGCAATTCCCGCCGCGCCGCGCCGATGAAGAGCGGCGCTCTGCCGGTGTCGGTCGGGAATCAAGATTCAGCAGCCAGCCCAACGCACCTAGAGATTACGAGCGTCGCGCGCCTCACCATCCAATGCCGGCCGGGGAGCGGACGCGCCCGGAAGTTTTGCCAGCGGCTAAAGGCGAACAGCAAAATATTGCTGACGAGGAGACGGCTGGCGTTAGCTTGGCGGAAGCTTTAAAGCAGGGCGCGGTAGATTGGCACGGGCGTAAGATAGAAGATAAGCTCCCGGAGAAA
>MFFV01000036.1:35068-35478 GCA_001777995.1 Candidatus Falkowbacteria bacterium RIFCSPLOWO2_02_FULL_45_15
AAATTTATTATAATTCCAACCAGGCTAAAAAGTTGGAAGAGGGTAAAGTGATTAGGATGTGATAATTTAACAGCGGTTTCATTATGGCTGTTGACTATTTAAAAGTAGCCCAAGCGTCAGATCTCCAAGGCAGAGATCGTTTTTTATATAGGGCGCTAGAAACATTACCCGCGGCTTTGAGCGGGGGCACATTGGTTGCCTTAACTCTCCTGTCATGGCTTAAGCCGGCCGGAGTAGCTTATTTTATTATTGTTTTTGACGTTTACTGGCTGCTACTGGTGCTTTTTTTAATTCTGCATCTTATTTCTGCCTATCGGGCGTTAACGAAGAATAAAACAATTAACTGGCAAGCTAAATGTCGGGCGATTCCGGGTTGGCAAGAGGTATGCCATTTGGTAATTTTGCCCGTC
>MFFV01000037.1:0-2065 GCA_001777995.1 Candidatus Falkowbacteria bacterium RIFCSPLOWO2_02_FULL_45_15
TTCATTTTGAAAGATAAAAAATTCCAATTTGCGCTTAAAATCGGCTGGCGAGCCCTCGCAGAGGGCGAGCCAACAAAGACATTTCCCAACTGGCGGAAGGTGAGGGATTCGAACCCTCGAGGGTTTTTACGCCCTACACGCTTTCCAAGCGTGCGCACTCGACCACTATGCGAACCTTCCGGCTACTCTCATCACCATTCCTTCCTCAAACTTCCTGCCGATAATTTGACAGCCGACGGGCATTTTATCAACTATGCCGCAAGGAACCGAAATCGCCGGCAGACCGGCAAGCGATGAGGAAAGAGTGAATATGTCTTCTAAATACATTTTCAGCGGGTCTTTGTTGGCGCCAAACTTAAAAGCAATGTCCGGCGTCGTCGGCGTAATGATAACATCCACTTCTTTAAACGCCGCTTCAAATTCTTCAATGATAATCGTGCGCACTTTTTGCGCCTGCAGATAATAGGCGTCGTAATAGCCGGCCGAGAGCGCGTAAGTGCCGAGCATTATCCGCCGTTTGGCTTCCGCGCCGAATCCCCTGCCCCTATTTTTCTTATACAAATCAATTAAGCTCCCCTCATCCCGACAATATCGGGAAGAGGGGTTGGGGATGCCTGCCCCGTCCCGCAGTACTGCGGGATCACTGGGGAGGGGATATCGAATGCCGTCGTATCTGCCTAAGTTAGAGCTGACTTCGGAGGGAGTGATAATATAATATACGGGCAAAGCGTATTTAGTGTGCGGCAAGCTGATATTAATAATTTTCGCTCCCTTCTGCCGTAAAGACTCTATCGCCTCTTTAACTTTATCTTCCACCGCTTTATTCATCCCCGCCAAAAAATATTCGTGCGGCACGCCGATTTTCACGCCTTTGATGTTTTTTCCCGTCTCTTTTTCGTAATTCATCGCCGGCACATCGGCGGTAGTAAAATCATTTTGGTCGCGGCCGGAAATTACGGCTTGCACCATAGCGGCGTCAGCGACGGTTTTAGTAATCGGGCCCGGCGCATCGGTAGAAGAAGTCATCGCGATTAAGCCAAAGCGCGAGGCGCGGCCGTAAGTCGGTTTTAATCCCACCACGCCGCAGAAAGCGGCCGGATGCCGTATGGAGCCGCCGGTGTCCGTGCCTAAGGCGAAAATACAAAAATTTGCCGCGACCGCCGCGGCCGAACCGCCGGAAGAACCGCCTGGAACTCTGCTGGTATCATGCGGATTTTTAGTCGGGCCAAAAGCGGAATTTTCGGTTGAAGAGCCGTGCGCGAATTCGTCTAAATTGGTTTTGCCTAACAACACCGCGCCGGCTTGCCGCAATTTTTTTATTACAGTCGCGTCATAAGGCGCGATGTAATTAGCCAAAATTTTAGAAGCTCGGGCCCGGCGCATCGGTAGAAGAAGTCATCGCGATTAAGCCAAAGCGCGAGGCGCGGCCGTAAGTCGGTTTTAATCCCACCACGCCGCAGAAAGCGGCCGGATGCCGTATGGAGCCGCCGGTGTCCGTGCCTAAGGCGAAAATACAAAAATTTGCCGCGACCGCCGCGGCCGAACCGCCGGAAGAACCGCCTGGAACTCTGCTGGTATCATGCGGATTTTTAGTCGGGCCAAAAGCGGAATTTTCGGTTGAAGAGCCGTGCGCGAATTCGTCTAAATTGGTTTTGCCTAACAACACCGCGCCGGCTTGCCGCAATTTTTTTATTACAGTCGCGTCATAAGGCGCGATGTAATTAGCTAAAATTTTAGAAGCGGCGGTTGTCCTTACTCCTTTGGTTAAATAATTATCTTTGGCTAAATACGGAATGCCGGTTAACTCCTTTGCCGTTCCCGCTTTTATTCTCTTATCAGCCGCTTTAGCTTCCGCGAGCGCTTCTTCTTCGCAAACAGTCAGAACCGCGTTTAATTCTTGATTGCGCTTTTTTATCTCCGCTAAACAAGCTTTAGTTAATTCAACGGCGGTAAATTCCCCTTTTACTAAACCTTCGTACGCTTGTTTTATTGTTAATTCGTTTAATCTCATAACTTATGCGAAACTACAAATTTTAATGCTAACTTACGAACTTACAAATTTTAG
>MFFV01000037.1:2092-4872 GCA_001777995.1 Candidatus Falkowbacteria bacterium RIFCSPLOWO2_02_FULL_45_15
TAGTAGTTTTTTATTTATATTATTATTTAATATTAGCCAAAATTTAATATTTTAATATATTCATTGCTTGACATAATTTTACTGATATGCTATACTGCTTTCATAATTTGTTCTGTAAAATTTTGTAAAATTTTTAATCATAGGAAAGGGGGTAACAGGGAATGATCCGAGCACCCGATTACCTGTCCCTGAATCATGGGGCAAAAAAATCTTTGAATGCATCCACCTGATCGCCAGCGATGGGGCCCATTCGATGAGTCCGGGTCCCGACAAGAAGAGCTATCTGTCAAAGCGCCGACTGGCGCAAGGAGGAAAGAAGATGAACAGATATCCTGTGGGGTTTCGCTAGTTAGGCAATTTTTCTCTTGCGGGTTTGACGGCGATCACAAAAACCCGCAAGTTCAGCAAATCCTCGAAAGGAGGAAAAAATGATCGCAAACGGACAGTCGTTCTGCTGGCACGACGCTGGGGCCGTCGTAAGCCAGAGGTTTTTCCTCTCGTCTCGGGCTCTTCACGGCGATTACAAGAGTCCGAGAGTTCGTTTCGGAAGTTTCAGGAGGGGCATCGGCGGATGACGACGGCGGGGCGTTTGAATCCTGCTAAAAATTTCGCCGGCAAATCGATCAGTGGGGTTGCCCGCGGTTTCTGTAAGTCGCGTGCACGCCATTGCCGCGCTGGCCCCCATACCCTCCTGTAAAAGCGGGGGGCAAACGATGGGGGGGGTTACTTCGCTCGTACTCTCCTTTCGGCTCCTCGCACGGCCCTGCCGCACAATTGAGTACTCAAACACTCAATCTGTCGCGGCAGGGTTCTTTATTTTGTAAAAAATATTTGCCAGTCATTCCGGCGAAAGCCGGAATCCAGAAAAACATAATATCATAACACTCTCCTCACTTTAACATACTTTCCTTCCCTCTCCGGCGCCTGCCCGAGAGCCGCTTCGGTTTCATCCAAAGGCCAATTTTCCGCTTCATCCGCGCGCATAATGTTTTCCAATCCCGTTACCTGCGCGGTCGGCTGAATATTAGCAGTATCAACTTCTTTTAACTGGTCAATATGATTTAAAATATCAGACAGCTGGCTGCCGTATTTTTCTAATTCTTCGTCAGTTAAATCTAAACGGGCTAAATCCGCTATATGTTGTATTTCTTCTCTTTTTAATTTCATATAATATAATGCGAACTTATAAAAAATATGCAAATTCTACGAACTTGCGAATTTATAATTCCTTTTACTTTAACATTTCTAAAAATTTTTTCTCATCTATAATCTTCACTCCCAATTTCTTCGCCTTATCGTATTTACTCCCCGGCTCGCTGCCAGCCACCACATAATCGGTATTTTTGCTGACCGAAGCAGAAACATCTCCTCCTAACTCCCTTATCTTATCTTTCGCCTCCTCGCGTGTCAAACCAGCCATTGTTCCGGTCAGCACAAACACTTTGCCTCGCAACTTTTGGCTTCTTACTTCTGACTTCTTACTTAATGTCACGCCGCCGTCCCGCAATATTTCTAAAAATTCAACATTATTTTTATCCTTGAACCAATCATAAATGCTCTTGCCCACAACTTCCCCAATCCCCTCGATTCTCTGCAATTCCTCAAGCGTGATTTTAGGGAAAAATTTTATTAACTTTCCTAAATTGAAAATTGAAAATTGAAAATTGAAAATTGCCTGCGCCAGCAGGCGCACCGTCTCTTCCCCCACATGCCGTATTCCTAAAGCGTACAATAATTTTGGCAACTCCACGTTCCGGCTCTGTTGAATGGAATCAATGATATTTTGCGCTTTCTTTTCCGCAAACCGCTCCAGCGGCTCTAAATCGCCGGCGGTTAAATAATAAAGGTCGGCCGCGTCTTTGATTAAACCTTCGTTCAATAATTGCTCCACGATTTTATCGCCCAAGCCCTCAATGTTCATTCCTTTTTTAGAAACAAAATGGATTATTTTTTCTAATCCTTGAGCAAAACACTTTTTATTCGTGCAATAAGTTGCCGCTTCCCCGGCGCGGCGCTCTACCGCGCTGCCGCAAATCGGGCATTTCTTCGGCATTAAAAATTTTTTTTCTTTGCCCGTGCGCAGTTTAGTTAAAACTTCCACTACTTCCGGAATAATATCGCCGGCTTTATGCACTACGACCGTGTCGCCGATTTTTACGCCCAAGCGGGCGATTTCATCTTCGTTATGCAAAGTGGCGCGGCTCACGGTACTGCCGGCAACCGCCACCGGACGCAGGTGCGCTACCGGCGTCAGCGCGCCGGTGCGGCCAACCTGCACCGTGATATCTTCCACGACCGTGGTCGCTTTGGCCGGCGCGAATTTGTACGCCAGCGCCCAGCGCGGCGCTTTGCCCGTATAACCCAATATATCCTGCAACTTTTTGCTGTTTACTTTTATCACTAAGCCGTCAATGCCGTATGGTTGTTTGTCTTTTTTGCCCGCCCATTCGTCGTGCATCTTTTGCGCTTCAGCTAAATTTTTACAATGCCGATATTCTTTATTTACTTTAAACCCCAATTTTCCCAGCAGCTTTAATTCTTCAATCTGCGTAGCGGGAAATTTTCCGGCAATCGCGTCAATATCATAAACAAAAGAATCTAACTTGCGCGCGGCGGTAATTTTTGGATCCAATTGCCGGATAGAGCCGGCGGCGGCGTTGCGCGAATTGGCAAAGAGCGGCTCGCCCGCTTTTTTTCGTTCTTGATTAATTTTTGCCAAATGCTCTTTATTTAGCCACGCCTCACCGACGACAGTAGCATCTATTTTTTTAGCCCCCCCC
>MFFV01000037.1:4968-9207 GCA_001777995.1 Candidatus Falkowbacteria bacterium RIFCSPLOWO2_02_FULL_45_15
GGTGGGGGCGAGGCGGAGGGGGACGCTCTGGATGGTTTTAATTTGTTCGGTTACGTCTTCGCCGATTTGGCCGTCGCCTCTGGTCGCCGCTTGCGTGAATTCACCGTTTTCGTAAGTTAAAATTATTTTCAGCCCGTCAATTTTTACTTCGCAGGAGTAATCGAGTTTTTCTTTAATGTTTTCTTTTTCCAAAACGCGCTGGATTTTTTCTTCCCAATCTTGTACTTCGGAAAAATTAAAAGCGTCCC
Source organism: Candidatus Falkowbacteria bacterium RIFCSPLOWO2_02_FULL_45_15 (assembly GCA_001777995.1). Classification (GTDB taxonomy): domain Bacteria; phylum Patescibacteriota; class Patescibacteriia; order Patescibacteriales; family XYC2-FULL-47-12; genus 2-12-FULL-45-10. The sequence continues at coordinate 5,217 of MFFV01000037.1, forward strand.
GCAACGACCATTGCCGGATCTCGTGGCGGACTTTTTGAAATTTAACTAGCGCCTGGCCGCCGATGCGCACTGTCGGCGAAGTCGGGCTTTGCAGTTCGGGGTATTTTGTTTCTAACTCGCGCAACTCGCGCGTCAGCGAATCATAAATCTGGTCGTCAATATCCGGCTTATCCAGCACGTGATACTGATAACGCATTTCGTCAATCTGCCGGCGCAATTTGTCTATTCTATTTTTTATGTTGGCATCAGCTTTATTCATACTTGGTATTATTCTACCTTGAATTACGAAATACCCTAAACTGTCATTCCCGCGGAGGCGGGAATGACAACAAGAGTAATTTTTGCTTATTTCGTAATTCAAGATATTCTAGCATTGATAACTGTATTATACCTATTTTCTCATAAAATTACCATAAAAAAAAGTCTGCGTTACCAATCTGGCAGACGCAGACAAAACTATCCGATAATAGTCTCAATCACCTTGCTTGCAGGGCGATTACCTGGTACTGGAATTTAAAAAAAGGCTGTTCGGGGGTAAACTGCACCCCCTGTGCCATGTCCCCAAAACATAGAGTAAAATATATGCCGGGGACATCTAAATCTCCTCGGCAGGGGGCTTCTATTCTTACTTTCCCCCCGCTGAATTTCTTGACCAATTGGCTAAAATCAGCCAGCCAGTTTTCGTTTACCTCCCCTCCTTGAGCAAAAATTTTTTCGAAGGAGACGTAAGTTTCCTCAGTCAATTCCAGCCGCGGGCATAAGCCCTTGGCTAAATCTTGAGCGGCAATATTATAAACTGCCGCCTCCTCTCCTCCCCATTCCTTAAAAGAATTTTCCTTAGGGAGGAACAAAAACAAAACTGAAGCTGAAAAAAATACAAAAAATAAAACTGATGCGCCCGTAAACTTTTTCATGATTCCACCTCTTTTTTAATGATCTATTTTAGAATTAAATTATAGCATAAAAAAAATATTCTGTCAAATCAAATATTTAATATAAATTAAGCTAATATTAAATAAATCCAAACACCTTCACCGCTGGGCATTCCTCCACACCAAAATTTGGTGTGGGGGTATTCTGGAAGGTGTATGGATAAATTATGCTATTTATTCTACCATCTTTTACAATATGGCACGGTCTCGGAAGTATGACTGCAATATTCTACTCCGTTTTGGCAGCAGACAAATATGTTTTGGTATTTACTGGAAGAGCCCTGGCATTTGGTCGTACTGGTACCGCATTCTTTTATTCCGTTTTTAGCGACGCATAAAGGCCAATTGGTAAAACCCGTGATAATCGTGCCGTTGATGCTTTGGCCGTCTTGATAACATACTTCGGTTGCTTTGTCGCAACATAAAGAAAGTTGGCTCATGTCTAAAAAGGCAAAAGCTCTACTCCATATTCCGCCTCCACATTCAATTTCGGTATCAGTATCGCATCTGTTGGTTTGGGTGCAAAGGGCGTAGCCGTTGTTTCTTTCTACGCCGCAGCCATAATCCGGCCCGCAGCAAACCCCTTTGCCGCGCGCTTCTGCCGTTACTGTGGCATTATCGTTTGGGCAAAATACATTAGGCGACCCGCAATTAGCCGGCGTTGCCTGACAGATGGAATTTCCCCAGCCAACGGGAACGCAAGCTTCGTCTGCCCGGCAGCAATCAGTGCCGCAAGCGGTTAAACTAGCCGGGCAAGTTTCATTGTTAATGGTGCAAATGCGATTATTTTGGTTGCCGTAACAACTTCCCGAAGCGGTAGTTACGGCGCAATTTTGTTCCACCTGGCTGAAATTACAGCTTCTGCCTCGGCCGCTGCAAGCGGCGGCGTTGATCTCGTTAATGTTTCCGACACCGGCGCATCTGTCAGCCGGACAACTAACCGGACTAATTATTGCCTTAGCGGCTAAAATGTTTTTTGCGCCCGTACTGCCGCTTTGGCATAAGTCATTGCTCCCATCATCAGCGCAAGCGAGGCATTGCCCGTACGCCGAGCAGTAACCGACCGCACTACTGCTGTCAATCAGGCAGTCTTTGCCGGCGGAATCGCTAAGCGTGCTCATAATAACATTGCCTTGCGCGTAATTATCTCCGTCTAAGGTGTAATATAAATTACAAACGTAAAACTGCCCGTTGCATTCGGCGTCGGCGGCGTTACTAAAAAATTGAGTCTGCTCCCAGCGGCAAGTATTATCCGCTCCGCCGTTTAGGCATAAAAAACGATTATTATCTCTGTCGCGCGGGATCTTTCTTTCCACCCGCCCCGTAACGCTGGCGTCTAAACGAGCGGCTAAATTATCAGCGGCTAATTCGCAATTACGCAAGAGGTCTTGCCAGGGTTGGGTGCGGGCGGCAAAACAGGCGATAGTTTTCTGCCCATTTTGATAAGTAGCCGGAATAAGCGGGCTATTAACTAGCGGCGCGGTTTCAAGCGCGGCAGCATTAGCATCACTCCCGAGGGAGGCTTGGCAGGTTTGGTTACAAACAACATTAACCGCCGTGAGCGGCAGTTGATTCCGTAAAGAGCTGTAAGTTTTGCCGTCTTTGGTCACCGCTTCCACATAGTAGCGGTAATTGCCGGTTTGAGTCAGTTGGTCTTCAACATAATAAAAATTCGGCGGCAAAATGCCGTTATGTTGCGGCCCCATATCATTTAACCAGACAAACTCATTGTCATTCTCCATCCTCAACACGCGAAAATATTGCACCGTATTTTGATATTGCGGATTGGTGCGCCAGGCAATTCTTACTTTGGCTGGCTCGCTCGAAATAGCGGATAACGTTGTGACTATTGAGCTGATAGATAAAATAATTGCCACCACCCCAGTTATTATCCAGTAATAGTGATAGTGAAATAATTTTTTCTTGCGCCTGCGTTTGCGCATAAACTTTTAAACCGTTAATTAGTAATGATGGAAACTTCCACTGCGGTGATAATTGGCGCGGCAGTAATATTTCCGGAAGTAATTATTTCCGTCTTATTAGAAAGCAATCCGCCGCTGCCGCCGGAATTTAAATTACCGGCCGCTGAAATAAATGATTGTGATTCCGTTAGAACGGTTTGCGTGGCTGAACCGCCGCTGCCGCCGCTGTCCGCGCCGGTAGCGCTAATTAAAGAATTAATGACGAATCTGGCGATGCCGAAAGCGGCTAAGACGATAATTAAGCCGATTACGCCCCCAGCCATTAATTTTTTGGCGGTGGCTATTTTTTCTTCGTTGCCCGCGGCGGTCATCCATAAAAAACCGGCGATTACAATTAAAACCACCGCGATAACGCCTAAAAAGGCCAAAGTGATGTTAATTACTTTAGCTACCGTGGCGCGCGGGTCCTGCAACCCCAGACCGCTTTGTTCCGCTAGAGTTTGGACATTAGTAGCGTCGCCGCCAAAGAGGTAGTCGGTATTAACCTGTGCCGCTAGGGCGGCTTGGTTAAAGTAAAAAAATATTCCGGACAACAATACTGCCGTTAAAAAAATTGACAAGAAAAATTTAGAAATCATAATGTTAATCCGAACGTTCGTAGCTGACGCTGATGCTGCGGCGCGCTTCCCCGTAACGGCCAACGATGACAAAATTGTCCTTATTGGTCGCCTCGTTATAGGTATACTTAACGCTGTAAGTTAAATTGTTGCCGCCTAAATTATGCCAATAAGGAGCATCGTAAGGAGTGCTGCCGTAGCATACCGGCGGGCTTACATCCAATCTTAAATAGCCGCCGCTGCGGCAGTCAGTAAACGCCGCATAAGGGTCAACGCCGGATTTACGCGCGAGCCACAATATTTTTTCCGCGCCGCTTTCGGTAGCTAAGTAAGCCGGTCCGGATAAGCTGGAGGTGCGGGAAATTTGCAGGCCGCGAACCACTAATTCGTTGACGCCAAAAGCAACCGTCAGCATGCTGGCTAAAATTAAAATGGTAATCAATAAAGCGCTGCCTTCGTTATTTCCTACGCTCCGTGTCATAAATATAATTTTATCCAAACTAACATTACTGTTAAATTT
>MFFV01000037.1:9356-13091 GCA_001777995.1 Candidatus Falkowbacteria bacterium RIFCSPLOWO2_02_FULL_45_15
TAGTTTGCATATTAATCGGCGTTTTGAACCGGCTGTCGGGAGAATTATTTTCAATCGTCATCACCACCGCCACCGCCTCCTGATAAGCCGGCGCGGGCTTAAGGGAAAATGCTAAATTCGTTACCGCCAATTCGTTGGGCGTCAACGGCAGGAAACTGTCAGCGCTGCCCGGCGCTACCCGCGAGATGGTAAAGGCGCCCCCTGTCAACTTATAAGTAACGCACTGGCCGGCTTGATTTTTAAATTTAATTTCGCTAGCAGAAACAAGTTGAAAAATTTTGCCCGCGCCGATGTCCGGGCAGGCGGGCAGGGTATCGTCGTTAACTTTAGCGTTGCGAATTTCTTTGGAGATGGATTCAAAAATATACTGGATGTTTTCCTGCGTATTATGCGCCGCGATTGCCCGTTTCTGCCCTTCCACCACGCTCTGAAAAATAGCGGTAGCGCTTACCACAATGATGGCAAAAATGCCGACCGCCACGACCATTTCCAGTAAGGTAAATCCTTTATTGTTAAAACATGAAAGCATAAAAACATTAAAATTTAAATTTATGTTTTAATACTATCTCCAGTCATACATCTCTACCGTTATGCTGTAATTTTTTGTGCCGCCGCGTTCCTGCCATTGCACCGTTGAGGTGGCGATTAAACATTCGCTCTCAAGGCAAGACGCTGAATTGCCCGCTTCCATCAGACGGTAAAAGGGAGTTTGTTCTCCGGCGCCGCTGTGCCGATAAACGCCGTCACCGTCAATAATTAAGCGCGCATTGGCGTCGCTAACGCCGGTAACGTCAGCAAAGGAAATTACGCCTGAATTATTTTCCACCCGGTAATTGCCGTCGCCTTTCAGACCGTTGGCAGCTACCGGATTAGCCGTCATCTCCGCCCAGCTGACGCTATTTTGCCAGTTGCTGTCCCGCCGGTTGCGCACTAATTCTATTCCTTCCTGCGCCAGCATAACCGCGATCAACTTATTTTTATTTACTTGGCTGGAAGTGACGCTTTGCATTACGAGCGCCACCAGCGGCAATAAGCCAATGACGATGATGCCGGCAACAACCACTACTTCCAAAACGCCAAAACCCCTGTCATTAAAACATGAAAGCATAAAAACATTAAAGCAATTCTTTCGTCTTTTTATTTTTTTTAAATTTCTTTTCATAGTTTATTGACGTCAATCAATCCCAAAACGTTTACTTTAACTTCGTATTTATTGCCGGCTTGGTCTTTTAAATTAATGCTGACTTCTCCGCCGCTCAACCCGTTCAAATAAGTCGTTGGGTCAGGCGGAACAAAACTAATGTTAATGCTGCCGCTTATGTCCAAAACAATGTTATTTTTTAAATTGATGGCGGCAAAAATTCCATCGCCGCTGGTATAGATTTGGTTATTATCTTGATCGGCAAAAATAATATATCTATCGGCGCTGGCGCTGTCAAAATATACTCCCCAGGCATCCGGCACCCGCGCCGAAGGGTTGAAATTAAATTCAATCGCCCCGAGTGCCATGTTTTGCGCGCGCCGGATGTCAGTCGCCGCTTTATACGCTTCCAGCTGCAGAACCGAACTTTTATTGGCGCTGCGATAGTTAACTACGCCGATAGTAGTAACAAAACCGATAATAGCGATGGAAACTATTAATTCAATTAGAGTAAAACCTGATTTATTATTTTGATATTTCGTTTGATTCATTAGGCATTGGTCATTATTTAGAAACTATCACCGCTATGGCGGGATCCCGCTGCGGCGGGAAAATAATTAGATTAATTAGGAGTTAAAATTTATGTTTTAATGTTCTGGTGTTTTAATGTTTTAACGGTTTCACGGCTTCACTTCTTCCCAAATCGGACTTTTAGGGCAAGCGACATCCGGGCCGGTTTTATCGGACCAATCGCCTTCTTCCGGCACAGCGCTGTTATAACCGGCGACTTTGTAGTAAAAACGGTGGCTTTTATCAGCGAGCGGGACTTCGTCGGTGCAGTTAGTGTTAGTCGTATCCCAGCAATCGCCGCCCGCTTGAGCATAATTTAAGTTATCATCGCAGTAAGCGGCTATTTGAGCGGTTGCGTCGCAACGATAAACGTGATAGCTGGTTACTGTGCCCGCCGGCGTGTTCCAGGTTAAATTTATTTTATTAGGGCAAATGCCGCTGGCCGGAGCGCCAAAACTAACCTCGCAAACGGCATTGGTTTTGCCGTTAGCAGGGGCGGAATCGCTATATAAAACGCAACTGGCGTCGTTGCAAGCTCGGACAATGTATTGATAAGTTGCGCCGGGCGATAAGCCTAAATCAGTACAGACGCCGCCGGCTAACGGCCACTCTTTGCAGGTGCCCGCGCCGGTAGTTATCTGCGTCCCGTCCCTAATTATTTGAAAGCCGGCCGCGCCCCATACCGGCACGTCCCATTGCACTTTCAAACCAGAGCATTTATTATCCAACGCCTGCGTTACGCTGACGGCTTGCGGCTGCCCGATAATGTTTCCTTGCACATGATAATCATGGCCGCTGCAACCGCCCGCTCCCGCATCGGCGCAATTAAAACTAAGCCAGCCAGTGCCTGAACCCGCGTCATTGTTATGCCAGGCCCAACCGGAAAAAGCGCCGTCGCTGGCTATTTTTACGCCTTTGTCCGCCCAAAGCGGGTTACTGTCATCGCTTAATTTAATCCAGCCGTTGTCGCCTAAATTAATGATGTTTGCCCAGCCGTATACTTTGCCCGTACTATTATTAAAGCAGGCGGAACAGGCGCCGGTGCAGGCGCCCGGATTCTGGCAAGAAGCCCGCCAAGTTGTTTCGGGCGGAGTTTCCTGAAAACTAACCCAGCCGGAATTGGCGCTATAGGCGTAGCCGGAAAAAATGCCGGTATTTAAATCAAGGTTAACGCCGTAATTTTTTCCCGTAATCGTGCAATCGTTTAGGCAGCTCGCTGCTTGACCGCCGCAGTCCGCGTCGGTTGAACAAAATTGGCCCTGCCAGCCAACATTGCGGCAAGCTTTATTGGTGCAATTAAAACTAACCCAGCCGGTCGCATCCGCCCAAGCCCAGCCGCCGACGTTGTGTTCGCTGCCGGCTTGCGCGGTATCGGTTGGCGATGAATTAATGATAAATAGCAAACTGGCAGTTGCCACAATTGCCAACAGAGAAAAAAATAATATAAAATTTGATTTTTTTAGGAAAAACATTGGTTTAATTTTTTTAAAATATTATTCCTAAATACCACTCTAACATGTTCTCCCCCCAAAGCATTGCTGCTATAGTAGCCGCACTTAAAAAAGTTCCGAAAGGCAAGCGGGAAGACAGTTGTTTTTTACGCTCGAGCAGCAACCCTACCCCCACGACAGCGCCGCTAACATAAGCCAATATCAATGCCGTTAAAATCTGCGGCCAGCCAAGCATCAGCCCCATTAAAACCCCCAGCCGGATGTCGCCGCCGCCAATCCAGCGGCCGCGCGAAATTAAATATTGCGCTAAAAAAAATCCGCCGCCGATTCCGGCCGCCGCCAACAAATTCAGCCAATTCATTCCTAACCATAAATTCAAGCCAAAAGCGACAATTATCGCGGGCACCGTTACTTTGTCTAAAATCAACTGCCAGCGAAGGTCGTAGATAAAAACGACAATCAATATACAAACAAACAACCAATCGCGCAAAAGCTGAATTAATAATTTAGAATTATGAATTATGAATTGAAACTTTAAAATTTGGACATCGGAAATTGTTTGAAAATTAAAAA
>MFFV01000038.1 GCA_001777995.1 Candidatus Falkowbacteria bacterium RIFCSPLOWO2_02_FULL_45_15
CCTTGAGCGACAACCTTCCAAGTGTCTTGATCAACCGGGTCTTGGTCGGATGTGGTTTGGGTGTCATAGCCGGTTGTCCAGCCGTCGGAGACGTGAGAGAGGAAGTCGGAGCGGAGGAGAATAGAGGAAGAAGATTGGTGAGTGTTAATGAAGCCTGTTGGATCGTACCAATAGAAAAGCATATTTTCGTGAGTTATATCCCATGAGCCAGTTGTTCTTTCTGTAGTATAGGCATTTATAGTGTATCCTAAGTATGCCCAAATCCATCTCCAATTATTTTCTGTGGAGTCATAGAAATAATAAATACCATCAGTAACAAACTGACTTTTACGAATGCCTAAATGCAAATGTTCTCCCCAACCGCCATTTTCTGCAGTTGTCCCCACAACCCCTAAATATTGGCCCTTCGTAATCTCTTGCCCAGATACAACTTGAATTGCAGATGTACGTAAATGCCCATAAATTGAGCATACATATTCGCTGCCAGTATCATGTTCAATAATTATTGTTCCACCATAACCACCTGTAAAGCCAGTAAATTTTACTTGACCGTTGGCGATAGCATAAACCGATGTATTCGCTGATGCGACCGAATCTTCGCCAAGATGGCGGATGGGATAATCTTTTACAATATTATAAGCTCCGAAAATATTTTGGCCTACAACATAATTATCCAATGGCTTCTGAAAACTATCTGCTATTTGGTAGGAATACCCTTTAATCGCAACCATACTTACAATTACTAATGCTTTAATTAATGACATTTCTTTTATCATCTTTATCCTTTCCTTTCGGATCTATTTTATGAATAGTTTGCACTATTGTTTGTTAATGAGCAATTTATATTACTCAAAGAACAAATTAAAACATCAATTCTTGGTTAAAAAATAATTGGTACTCTAATTTGTTCTATGCATAGACTATAAAAAGACTATTAAAAAAATTTTATAAACTTTATACTTTTTACTACAGAAAGAGACTCTTTTGAGGTCTCTATGCCTTGATCCAAAATCGTCAACTCATATATAAAACTGTTATGCTCTATAAATAAAAATTTATCGTTTACGCCTTCTGTGTAGGAGCCTGTAGCAACAAAAAATCCTTTATTATTATCAATATTAACTATTTTTTTGTCTGCGAAGATATAATTTTTTATTTTATAATTCAACCATTCTTCAAGTGAAAAAAATGTCTCATTTTCATCCACTCCCAACTCTTCTGCTAAATTTTCTAAAGAAGAATAAATATTTACTGACACATGGCATGGCCTTGTAATTTTTTCCACATCAACATTTTCTATTTTTCTTGTTAGACAAACAAAATTTTTTTTCTGATCAACTATCCACTCCCTCGGATACCTCACCTCAAACCCATACTCCTCATTCCGATACGTCAACCAATCACTCACATCAATTTCTTCAGTAGAAGTGGCTGTTGCATTTCCCCCATTTTTTGTAACCGGCGGGTTAATCGGCTTCTGCCAAAACTTTAGCGAACACCCTGAAACAGCCGCGCTGATAGCGGCGAAAGAGAAAATTAAAATTATAAATTTAAGTGATTTCATATTGTTTAACTGTTATGCTATTTATAGTTAAAACTTAATCCTCAATAGCGTGATAGTCAATCGCCTTTCATCATCCTTCCGTCTTCGCGCCGGCGTTTCCCCTGAAATAACTATCGACCGCGAATTTAAACTGCTCAACGAATAATGCTTTAAAAAAAACAGCGCTATTTTGCTCGTAGAATAAAATCAAAGCCTTTTTGTAGTCGCTTTCGTTAATGCCGCGATAAGACAGCGGACAATAATCAAACGCCAATAAAATAGCGTTAGCTAACAAACGTGCAGTCCTTTTATTGCCGTCTTCAAACGGCTGAATATACGAAATCATCAGTGCGGCCATGAGCGCTTTGGCCAACGGCTGTTTGGCTCTATTAATGCCCGCCGTTAATTTTTCCATCGCTTCCCGGATTTGATACTGGTTATCCAAGGGGCGATAATTAGTGCCGGTGATGCCGACTAAGTTTTTTCTCAATCCGTAATTAATGTTTAAGCCGGAAATTATCAGCCGGTGCATATTTTCAATTTGCCTTAGTGTAATTTTTTTAAAAAAACTTTTATTGCTGACGGCATAATCCAGCGCTTGCTTATGATTTAAAATCATAGTTGCTTCTTCTTTGGTGTGACCGGCCGCCTCTTTATTCTCTTTAATTAAAACTTCCGTATCAATCAATGAATAGGTATTGCCTTCTATCTGCGACGACTTCCAGCTTAATTCTATCGTCAGCCGCTCTAACTCTTTTTTTAATATCACCGGGCTTAAAGAGGAGGCGTTTTTTTGGTAGTTTATGTTTGTATCCGTCAGCTCTTTCAATTCTTGGCGGGAAAACAAGCTATCATTTAAAGCAGAAAAAATCTTAAAATTAAACCGAGGGAACGCTATTGTCCTCTGTTCTAGCTCGCGCGCAAAATAACCATTAACATCAATGTGTTTTAAGAGCGTGTTTTCTAACGACTCGCTATAACGCGCGCCTCTGCCCGCCCCCTGTCTTTTTATCGCTTTGACGCGCAATAATTCATTAATGTCTCTGATGATAGTGGCGCGCGAAACAGTTTCTTCCCAGTCATGCGTTAAATAACGACCAATCTGGCTGGTGGAAACAGGTTGATTATTTTGAATAAAACTCAAAATGGCATTCCGTCTTTTGTTTAATTTTAACATAAAAAATAGTTAAAAAAATAATGTTGCATTTATTTATATTAATTGTATCATTTTGCAACAAAAACATCAACGCGATGTATTAGTCAAAGTAAAAAGCATGTTTATATGATATGCTTTCTAAGAATAACCATTTTGTTTTTAATAAAATTTTATTGTTTCTAAAATTTTATTAAAACGATAATTTATATTTTAACGTTTCCACCTTTTACATCCTCTCCACCGTTTCAAACCCCAATAACTCAACTCCTTTTTTTAAAACTAACGCAATGGCGTTAATTAAAGCCAGCCGAAATTCCCGCTCGGTTTCCGGCGCTTTTAATACCGGCACGCGATGATAGTAATCGTTAAAACTTTGCGCCAACTCAAATAAATATTTAGCAATAATTGACGGGTCATACTTTTCCGCCGCCGCCTGCGTTATCTCCGGAAACAGCGCCAATTTCAACAGCAATTGTTTTTCATCATCACGCACTATAAAATCGCTTTGTTTTTTTGCTTGCCCCGTAGGCTTGTCCTGCGGGGTTTTTTTGCTTTTTAGTTTTTTTGCTTTTTTGATAATGCTCTTAATCCGCGCGTATGTGTACAATAAATACGGACCGCTGTTGCCAGACAAACTTACTGACTCTTCCATGTCAAAGGCAATATCTTTTTCCACGCCCCCTTTAAGCATGGCGTACTTAACGGCCGCAAGCGTTATTTCTTCCACCAGCTTTGGTTTATTTTTCACCGCGCTGGTTTTAGATAATTTTTTTATTTCTCCGCTGACAACGGAAAGTAAATCCTCGCCGGTCACTACGTTGCCCAGACGCGAACTCATTTTTCCCCCCCTTAAATGCACCCAGCCATAGGCGACGTGCCGCTCTTTTCCTTTGCTCGGCGGCAAAGTGTACTCCAGCGCTTTAAAAACAACTTTGAAATATTCAGTTTGTTCTTTGCCCACGACGTGAATCGCTAAACTTGGTTTTATTTTTTTAAACCAATTTTCCGCCAAGGCCAAGTCCTTGGCTTCGTAGGTGGGAAAACCAGCTGAATTGATAAATACGCGGTCGTGCAAACCATGTTCGCCGCCGGGAAAAATCACCGCGCCTTCCGATTCTTTAAAAATACCTTTGGCTAAATTTTTTTTAACTATTTCCACGCCGCGCGCGGCCACCTCGGACTCAAAAAAATAGTAATTAAACCGTGAACGAACGCGGCGGTAAATTGCTTCAAAATACTGCAAACTCCACTGCCGCGCTATTTTCCAAACCGGCATGATTGCCGGGTCTTGGGCGTAAAGACGCCGGTTCAGCTCGTTAATTTCCGCTTCCGCCTGTTTATTTTCTTCATAGGCGCGCGCGCCGGCCGCGTACGCTTTGCCTAAAAAGGCAATTCGTTTGGCTAAAGATTCTTTCTTAATTTTTATAAATTCCGGTTCTGCCTGCAAAATTCCCCAGACGCTTTTAGCGATGTGCATGCCCACGTCACCCTGATAATTTACCCTGATAACTTTGTAGCCGCAATTTTCCAAGAGCCGGATAATTGACTCGCCGGTGACGATGTTACGCAGATGGCCGATGTGGAATGCTTTATTGACGTTGGGGCAAGCGTACTCCACGATGACCTTTTTCTTTTTGCCTAAATTTATTTGGCCGTAACTTTCTTTAACTTCAGTCAATACGCCTTGCGCCAGCTTTTTTGGCTGCAAACTAAAATTAAGATACGGCCCGACCGCTTTTATTTCTTTCAGCGTTGCGTCAGGCTTGATTTTGCTTGCCAGCTCGGCGGCAATCTGCGCCGGATTCGTTTTTTTCTTTTTTGCCAAATTAAAGCAAGCAAAACTAAAATCGCCCATTTCCGGATTCGGCGGCACGGTCAAATCAACGACATCCGCAATTTTTTGCCCGCAGGCTTTGTTTACGGCGTCGACTAAACGCCGTTTAATTTTAGAAATCGCGTAAGCCATTTTGACAATTAAATAATCTAATTGTATCCTTTAATCATTGATCTTTGTAGGAGGTTTTAGCGATGTCACTGACAAAACTACTCCTTTCACTTTTGTTATGTAAGTTCTTGTTGCTCGGCTTGGGCGGATATCCGTTCTACAAATTTTTGCGCGGTGAATTCGATGCCCAAACTACCATCTCACTTATTAAAACAAACGTAATTATTTTAATAATTATTTTGGCAGTTTTTGGGTTATTTTTCTATCTTTTCAGTAAACCGGCGCGCCCGCCTAACCGCCCCGACTAACCCCCAGCCCAGCGGCTTACTCCCGCCGGGTTTTATTTTTTTACAAAAACTTTAACAAACTGCCTTTTTCCTCTCTGAATTAAAACTCCATCTTTTGTTATCTCTATTATTTTGTTTACATCTTTGACAATTTCGCCGTCAACTTTTATTCCACCCTGCTCAATTAATCTCCGCGCCTCGCTTTTGGAAACTGCCAGCTTAACCTCAACCAGTAAATCCACAATATTTGTACTTTTTACTTCTAACTTTTTACTTCTTACTTCGCCGGGAGTTTCTTTCTTTTGCACCGTATTTTCAAAATGTTTCTGCGCCTTTTGCGCGGCAGCTTTCCCTTTTATTGTCTTTACTATTTCAAACGCCATCATTTTTTTGTATTGCATGGGGTTTTCGCCTTGCTTAATACTATTGCCTATTGCCTTAATAACGTCCATTGAAATATCGGTCAGTAATTCCAAACCGCTGGTAATCGCCGAATCCGGGTACGACATCGCTTTGCCGTACATATTTTCGGCCGCATCGCCTAAGTTAATGCCGTTGCCTTTAGTTTTGCTCATCGTCCGTCCGTCCGGCGCATCCATCATCTTATTGGCACGCACGAACTTTTCTTTTCCTAAATAACTTTTGCATAAGTCGCGGCCGACGAGCATGTTAAAAGTCTGATCGGCGCCGCCGACTTCTATGTCCACTTTCATTGCCACGGAATCATAGCCCTGCATGAGCGGGTAAATAAATTCCTGCAGATAAATCGGTTTTGTTTCTCTTATCTGGTTTATGTTATCAGCCCCGGTCTCACATTTTGGACAACGCACTTCGCCTCTTGCAATTATTCCAATAATATCCCCCGCATCTATAAATATATGACCACATTTTTTACATTTAAATTCCCTTTCCTGCAATCTCTTCTGAAAAATATCGCGCTGGATCATCTGCTGTACAGTCATGTGAGACATAAGCTGAATAGTATCTTCCAGCCTTAATTTGGAAAGCCAGGTGTAATTTCGTTCAAAGCGCACCGGATTTTTGCCGGTAAAATCAATTAACTGCGCCGCTTGCTTTTTCCACCCCGCCATATTTTTTTTGATAATTTCATCGGATAATATCGCGCGCGTCGTGTCTTTGTCCGGGTCGCCTACTTTAGCCGTATAATCGCCGACTAAAAAAATAACTTCGTGCCCCAGTTCCTGCAAAATGCGCAAGGCGCGGATGCCGATGGCGTGTCCGACATGCAGATACGGTCCGGTCGGATCGAAACCCTGATAAACGCGCAGACGCTCGCCGCTCATTAATTTCTGGCGCAACGCGTCAACGCTCGGGTAAATTTGTTCCACCCCCCGCGTTAAAAATTTTTCAATTAAATTTTCGTCAGTTGTTATTTTTGTCATATTATTGCTTAAATTCTTTTTTTAAAATATCAAAAAATATATCGTCTAAATATTTGCCTTCCCGAAAAAACGTCTGCCGGCGCCGACCGCCGCGTTTAAACCCGCATTTTGCCAATAAGCTCTGTGAAGCGACATTTGAGCTCATCGCTCCCGCGTACAGCATATTTAATTTTAATTTTCCAAAAGCGAATTTCAAAATCAAAGTTAGCGCTTCCGTGCCTATCCCTTGCCGCCAATATTTTCTGCCCAGCCAATATCCGACCTCGGCGTTTTGATCGCGCTGGCTGATTTTATGCAGGCCAATCATGCCGATAATTCGGCCGTTTGATTCTTCTTCCATGCCGAAATAGTAATCTGTCTTTATCTTTTTCCTGCCGGCTTGCCGCGCTTTTTTAATAACCGCTTTTGCGTCTTGCAAGGCATAGGGATAAGGTATTCGCTTCATGTAGCGGCTGACTTGCCTGTCATTGACGTTGGCAAAAATTGACCGCGCGTCCGACGGCAACAATGCCCGCAAGTTTATTTTTTTTCCTCTTATTTGAATCTTCATATAATACGCAAAAACAGGGGGATGCCCTGTCTTTACTGTATAATATCCGCGCTTTTTTGGCAAATAATATTAATAATTTCATTGCCTTAAAGTTACTGACGCCTTCCGTTAAAAACCAGCGCCCGCTTAAATTAGCGCGCGCTTAGTTAAATTTAATATAAATTGAGTGCGTTAAACCAACGCCTTAACGGACAAAAAGGTTGCTGTTAGCTCTGCCAGCTCCGCGCCAAAAAATAAAGCGCAAACCAAACTATGATTGAGCCGGCAACGAGGTAAAACATCACTTTGCAAAAGGGGCAGCTGCCCCCGTCGTCTTCTGGCATACGCGCCCCACAATTAAAAAATACCGCAAACGACTGATAATTGCTTGGGCTAAATTATCTCCCGTTTGCGGTATTTTGTCTTGGGATTTATGACACCGCATAAACCGCGATTTATAATATTTTACCTTCTTATTATACTACCAACGCTAATTTAAGCAAGGCGGGCGCTTTTTATCCCAACGCCTTCCAGAATACCCCCACACCAAATTTTGGTGTGGGGGAATACCCCGCGGTGAAGGTGTTTGGATTTATTTTAAATGCCTCGTCTGCTCTTTTAACTTTTTATGTTCCGCGCGATAATTTTCCAACTTTTTGATTTCCGCCTCCACGATATCTTTGGGCGCGCGCTTAACGAATGCCTCATTGTCTAATTTAACTTCCAAACTTTTTATCACCTGATTTAATTCCCGCGCCCGTTTTTCCAGCCGCGCTCTTTCTTTGACCACGTCAATCAAGCCGGCAAGAGGAATATAAATTTCTATCTCGCCGACCGCCGCCCAAGCCGCTTGCTTTAATTTGGCTCCGCTTGGCTTTATTTCCAGTTCGCCTACACCCGTACGCAAATTTTTTATCAACTCCGCTTGGCTTTGCAATAATTCAACTTGTTTGCCGGCGTAAATAATCGCTTTTACTTTTTGCTCCGTGGGGATTTTATATTCCGAACGCAAGTTGCGGATTATTTTGATAATGTCAATTATCAAATTAAATTTAGTCGCCGTCTCAAGATTATGCGTCATTCCCCTTTTTGGCCATTGTTCAACCATTAAAAATTCTTTATGCCCAATTTCCTGCCAAAGCGTTTCGGTTACAAACGGCATAAACGGATGCCAAAGTTTTAATAACTCCTCTAAGACTAAGTTTAAAATTTTATTTTTTTCACTGGTTGCTTCAAATTTAGAAACCTCCAGATACCAATCCGCTAAGTCGTTCCAGGTGAAATCGCGCAGTCGCTCG
>MFFV01000039.1 GCA_001777995.1 Candidatus Falkowbacteria bacterium RIFCSPLOWO2_02_FULL_45_15
CATGAAATAGCCCGTCTGTAAGCTTCCAAAGCTTTTTCAGTCAAAGCAGGAAGCCATTCTCTAAATCCTTCGGCAATATATTCTACATTCATGGTAGTCTCTCTTTCTCTCTTTTTTTATTTTTAAAATAACAACAAAAAAGTGTAATATAAAAATTATATTTTGTCAATAGCGCTTGTTTTTTTATCTAATTTTTAATTAATCTAAAGTACTTTCCCACTACCCTGTCCCCTTTCATAACCTCAATATTTTTATTAACCTGCTTATAAAAACGCGGGTAATGTTTGCGGATAATTAAACGCCCCCCGTATTTTTGATAATACGGGGGCTTTTGAATATGGGCGATTTCGTGCGCCAGCACGCGCAAGATACTGGAAATTTTTTTCGGTTCGCGTTTTTTCGGAGTATACAAATCCAGCGTGATTGTTTTTGTTTTTAAGTTAATGCGGCCTACCGCGTAACTTTTTTTCGTGTTAATCTCCCCTACCCTGCGCATCGGGCGGAAATGCAACCCTTCAACTTTAAGGATTTTGCAAATATGCGGAAATAAATTTTTGATAATTTCTTCTTGCGTTCGCATAATAAAAAAATAATGCCCCTCTCCTTGATAAGGAGAGGGGTTAGGGGTGAGGTCAAGGCATATACCCCAACGGATTCACCGGAATCCCGTTTAAGCGCACTTCAAGGTGTAAATGCGGACCGGTCGTTAAATAACCCGCTCCGGGAGTGCCGGGCATGCCGCCGGTAGCGCCAATAACTTGGCCTTGGGCGACGAATTCGTCTGGTTTAACGTTGATGTGCGAAACATGGCCATAAACCGTTGAGAGACCGTCGCCGTGGACAATCATAATATAGCTGTAGCCATAGCCGCCGTCTTTCGCTTTGGCGACATAGCCGGAAGCGGCGGCACGGATTGGCGTTCCCTGCCCCGCGCGAATGTCAATCGCCGGATGTTCAAAAATTCGCCGAAAAGGATACTCCGGATCGTGAAAATAGGCGGTGATGGTATTTTGCGGCACCGGCCAAATAAATCCGCTGTCATTGAATTTTAAGCCGCCGATGCCCTGCTGTTCCGCAAGTTTTCGGCGGATTTGCCGTTCGGCTTCAATAATCGCCGCGTTTGCCCGTTCTTGTTCGGCTTCCGCGGCGGCAAGTATTTTTTGGTATTCTTTTTCTGATTGCCTGGTCTCGTCTAGAATATATTCCTTGTTAACCTTCTGGTCGTTAATCTCTCCTTTCTTTTCCTCCAGATTCTTCTTTAAATTTTCTAAATCTTTCTTTTTGTTGTCTAAGCCGGAGTTTTGTTTTTCTAAATCCGCTTTAACCGCTTTTACCTTTATCAGCGTTTCTTCCAAACTGGCGTTTAAATTTTTAATGTATTCAACTTGATCGAGAAATTCCGATAATGACTTGTGCGCTAAAATTATTTCCAGTTGGCTTTTATCGTCATTTTGGGCGATCAGGCGCAAAACCGACGCCAAGTAATCTTTTTTGCGCTGGATGTCGCTTTCCGTATCTTTAATCTCTAAAGTTACTTTCTTTATCTCTAAAGCGGTTTTATCAATATCCAGCTGGGCCGATTTAATCTCAATTTCCGTTTTAGCAATGCCGCTGTCCAAAATTGATATCTGATTTTTTAAGCTCGCCTGTTCGGTTTGTTTTTCCTGAATTTTTTTCCTTAACTCCGCTTCCCGTTGCTGGTAGCCCTCTAATTCCTGCTGTTTAGCGTTAATTTGCGCTTGCAAGTCGGCTATTTCCCGATTGGCGTCGCTGTTGGTTTGGCCAAAAGCCGATGTTGGCTGTAAAAAAGCCGCTATCAAGAGCAAACAAACTATTTTTTTTATTTTTAAAGTAAACATGACGTAAATTAAAAAATAAAAGCTTCTATATTATAGCATGAATTATTTATTTACCACTACTCCGTTAGGAGTATCTTTTATTTCATAGCCCAGTTGCTCTATCTTCTCTCTGATTTTATCCGCTTCGGCAAAATCCCCCACGTCCCTAAATTTTTGGCGGTTATCTATCAACGCCTGTATTTTTTTAGGAACAGCGGTTTTGTCTAATTTTACCTTCGTTAACTCTAACCCTAAAACGCTGTCAAAATCAAAAACCGTGGCTAAAGTTTCATCCGCCGTTAATTTATCATCCTTTAGCGTTTCCCAAAGTACCGCCAGCGCTTGCGGGATATTATTGTCGTCTTCAATCGCCGCGATAAATTGGCCGCGGTAATGCTCGTTGATGCCCGTTGCTTCAATTTTTTCCGCCGATAATTTTACCGTTTCTTTTAATTCCCTAATTTTATTTTGCATTTTTTTTAAACTAGCGGCGGCGGCGGCTAACGCCTCCCAACTGAAATTTTGTTTGGAGCGATAATGCGCGCTTAAAAAGAAATAGCGCAAAGCGAGCGGTTCGTATTTTTTTGCTTTTACTTCGGCTAAAGAGTAAGCGGTGCCGGCGGACTTTGCCATTTTAACGTCATTAGCGAGCAAATGTTCGTTATGCAGCCAATAATTGACGAATTTAACGCCGTTAGCCGCTTCCGACTGGGCGATTTCGTTCGTATGATGGACCGGGGCGTGCTCAATCCCGCCCATGTGGATATCTACGGTATCGCCTAAATATTTTTTCGCCATGGCCGAGCATTCAATGTGCCAGCCGGGAAAGCCTTTTCCCCAAGGAGACTCCCAGGTTTGCATCGCGTTTTTATGCTTGCCGGTTTTAAAAAACCACAGAGCAAAGTCGGCTGGATTTTTTTTATCCGGGTCGCTGGCTTCGCCCTTCCCGGCCTCGGCAATATTTTTAGCTAAATTTTGACCGGATAATTTCGTGTAGTCCTTAGCTTTCAGAACAGTAAAATAAATCGCCAAATCCGTTTGGTAGGCATAGCCCTTATCCAGCAATATTCGGATCATGCCGATTATTTCTTTGATGTTGTCCGTAGCCCGCGGCTTGATGTCTGCCGGCCGAGTGTTCAAGGCCGTAACATCCCGCTCAAATATTTTTAAATATTTATCCGCTATTTGTTGAGGGGTTTTGCCTTCGCGTTTCGCGCCTTTTTCCAGCTTATCTTCGCCTTCGTCTTCATCGCTCGTCAAATGCCCGACATCGGTATAGTTGCGCGCTAATTTTACTTTATAGCCCAAATATTCAAGCGTGCGCACGATTAAATCATTCATTACCACTCCGCGCATGTTGCCGATATGCTGCGTCCAATATACCGTCGGTCCGCAATGGTAAAAAGTTACCTCATCTTCCGAGATGGGTTTAAATACTTCTTTTTTTCGGGTTAGAGTGTTATAAAATTTAAGCATAAATTTCCTGCCAATTACTAATCGCCTACCAATATACTAATAAGCAAAAAGATACCGCTGGCATTCGTAATTAGTACATTGGCAAATGATTTGTAATCAGAAGGTTATTGTAGAATTGCTTTTATTCTCCTTACTCCGGCTGACGAGCTTTCTTCTTTAGTAATTTTAAACTTGCCGGCAAGTTCGCCGGTATGGCTAACATGCGGGCCGCCGCAAATCTCCTTGCTGAAAACTTGTCCCGTACCTGATGCGGGGTCACCAACAAAATAAACTTTAACTTGCTCGCCGTATTTATGTTCAAATACGCCGGTGGCGCCGATTTCTTTCGCTTTGGCAACTGGCATTTCTTCCCAATGCACCGGCAAATCTGCTTTAATCTGCTCGTTGACGATTTCTTCAATTTGTTTAATCTGTTCGGGTGTAATTTTTTCCGGATGCGACACGTCAAAACGCAGGCGCTCGGGCGTGATGTTGCTTCCTTTTTGCTGGATATGCGGCCCTAAAACGCGCCGCAGGGCCTCCAGCATCAAATGCGCGGCCGTGTGCAGCCGTTTGGTTTCTTCGCTTGCGTCAGCGAGTCCGCCTTTGAACATGCCGGCGGAAGCTGTTTTGGATAGTTCAGCATGCTTTTCCATTTCCTCTTCAAATTCAGTTACTTTCACTTCATAACCTTGTTCTTGGGCAAGTTCTTGCGTCAACTCCAGCGGGAAACCATAAGTGGAAAATAAAATAAACGCTTCACTGCCGGAAATTTGCCTGTCTTGGGAAAACTTGGCAAACATCTTTTCTCCTTTTTCCAAAGTTTGTCTAAATTTTTCCTCCTCTTTGTTTAATTCATCAAAAATAAATTTTTTATTTTCTTCAACTTCCGGATAAACTTCCTGATAAATTTTAATTATTGATTTTGTCAATTCAGATGTGAAGTTTTGCGTAATGTCCAATTGTTTCCCGTAACGCACGGCGCGCCGAATCAGGCGGCGTAGCACATAGCCCGCGCCGGTATTTGACGGCGCCACTCCCCTGTCATCGCCTAAAATCATCGTAGCGGCTTTAATATGATCGGCGATAATGCGCATCGGTTTTTCGTTCCCTTCATACTCCTTGCCTGAAAGCTTTTTAATTTGCTCAATAATCGGCCAGAATAGTTCCGTGCGATAGTTGTCGTCAAAACCGTTGATAACGGCGAGGGTGCGCTCCAGACCCATGCCGGTGTCAACATTTTTTTGGGCTAAAGGTTTAAATCGCCCGTCTTTAGTTTTGTCATACTGCATAAATACGTCATTCCAGCTTTCCACCCAGCGCTTGTCTTTTGGGTCAAACTTTGCCGGCGCTTTTTCTTTGCCTGCCCAATAAAACATTTCCGTATCCGGGCCGCACGGTCCGGTTTGTCCGGCCGGACCCCACCAGTTGTCATCTTTGCCTAATTCGGCGATGCGTGCGGCCGGAATACCAAATTCAAGCCATATTTTTTTTGCCTCTTCGTCTTTTGGCGAGTCGCCGTCGCCTTTAAAAATTGAGATGGCAATTTTATTTTTGTCTAAATTCAACCATTCAGGCGAAGTTAAAAATTCCCAGCTCATTTTTATCGCCTCTTCTTTAAAGTAGTCGCCTAAAGACCAATTACCAAGCATCTCAAAAAAAGTATGGTGCGTCGCGTCCCCTACTTCGTCAATATCGCCGGTGCGCACGCATTTTTGCGCGCTGGTTAAACGATTCCCGGCCGGATGCTTCTCACCCATTAAATACGGCACCAGCGGATGCATGCCTGCGGTGGTAAATAATACCGTCGGGTCATTTTCCGGAATTAAAGAGGCGCTCGGAATTTCCGAGTGTCCTTTGGCTTTAAAAAAGTCTAAATATTTTTGGCGCAGTTCATTGGCAGTCATAATGTCTTTATTATAGTAAAAAAATCGTACTTCCACAAGCGTTAATTTTTAAACCCTTGACAAATTATTAAAAGTAGTTTATAGTGTTATGTTCGTTCATTACAATCTTTTTTAAGCAACCGGAGGGTAAAATCATGATAGATGTAATCTATACTTGGTTGGTAGTAATTATTGCAATATCAGTTGTCGTCTTTGTAGTTTTGCCAGTGAGTATTGCTTGTCTGCAATATCACAATGCCGCTCGTCTGCAACGGCAACGCGATGAGGAGATTATACCAAAAGCTTTAGTTAATGGTCTTGGGTCGAAAGGAGGAAGAAGTAGGCCGTGCTATTTAAGTAATAAGTAAACGGCAAGTTGACAACTCTTTATTTTTTCTGTATCCTACAAAGTAGCTTTATTAGCTCTTTGTAAAAAATAATTTACTTTCCGTTTAAGGAAAGTTTTGGAATAGATAGTTGTTTTACCATCCTTTTTTTAAGGTGAAAAATTATGAATACAACACCAAAAGAAGAGCTGCTTACTCTGGTTTCTTTAGCTCATTATCAGAGAATAGCTCTGAAAAAATTGGGTGATGATAAGTATAAGTATCCAGAGGTAGAATGGATACTTCATCTACCAAAAACAATCATCGCCTATAATTAGGAGGTACTAAATGTATTCGTTACCGAGATGCGCGATTGAAGCAAGAAAGTTTTGCCCTCCCCTTAAAAAAAGGAGGTGGGGGCGAATGTTGTTATCATTGCTTTTATTTATTCCGAAAACAGCCCTTTTGATTTTTTCATTAGTAATGCCATATTTCTTTAAGAAGAAAAAAAGGCGCTACTACTACGCGGAATGACAGATAGACAAAAACTCGGGCGATGACTGGAAAATCATCGCCTTTTTTATTTCTCTAAATTCTCTAGGATAAATTCAACTAATTCTTGCTTGCTAATTTGCCCCTTTTTGCGCGCGAATTCCCGGCCTTCTTTGTCTAAAAAAATAAAAACTGGGATTTCGTCGCTGACTTCCCATTGCTTAGCCATGTCGGAATTTTCGTCAATGTCAAAATACTCGGTTTTTAGTTCCGACATTTCCGCTTCCATCTCTTCCCAAATTGGTTTCATGATAATACAACCCGGGCACCAAACGGCGCCAAACTTAAGAACTCTCATAATTTAGAAATTAAACGCCCCCTGCCCCCCATTCGCGTCATTTTTGATAGTCGGCATTATTGGTTGGCTGGGAGAAATCGCCGGAATCAATAAAGAATCTTCTTTAAGCAAAGTTAAGCCGTTTTGTTTCTCAAAAACTTTTAGCGTATAGCGGCAGTCAACATTGGCGCGGTGGGCGGTTTCATTCATCGGAATGCCGTAGTGGGCGCAGGCGGCGGCTAAGTTATAGCGCACGCTTTTGTTTTCCAGCCGCAACACGCGCTCGTGAAAATCGGCTTTACTTTCGTACACGTACGTTTTTTCGCCCAAAAGTCGGGCGCGGAATTCGCCGGCGGTATCGTAAAAATTTTTTTTCAGCGGGAAAGAATAACCGAGTTCGCGGGCAAAGCGCTGCAAAAACAAATTATCAAACCCTAAAATATTATGTCCAATAATTATAGTATTATTGTCAAAACCATCCCGCCCAATGCCTAAAACAGCAAACGCTTTCTCCAGCGCTTCGGCAAGCCCGATGCCTTGTGCCGCTAACATAGCGTCAGTGATGTTGGTAATGCGCTTTGTATCTTCAGACAGCGGCTCTTTGGTTTTAACAAAAATGTCATGCTCTTCCACTTGGCCGTTATCGTCAACCTTAATGATGCCAATTTCAATCGGCTGTTCTTTTGTATAATCAAGCCCGGTAGTTTCTAAATCGTAGACGATGTATTGCATAGAAATTTTTTTGTCATTAATTTTTGCGATAACACAACGGGATTGCTTCGTCGCCCCGAGCAACTCGAGACTCCTCGCAATGACAGAAATTATTTGTATGTTTATTTTAGCTTATGATTAAGCTTGAGTCAAAATAAAAAGGAGTCCTTGTTAGACAATTGCTTAAGACTCCTTGTTTTACTTAACCATTCAAGCGAGACGCATCACCTTTGGCAATGCATTTTTTGAAATAACGCTTGCGCGATAAGCAGGTCGTATTCGGTATTAACCCCAAGCGCCTCTCGGGGATCCGCGAGTTCAAGTTCCCAAATATACCTATTTTTGCTAACGGCAATTTTGACTAAGTCCGGTAGCCATATTTCGGACGGAAAACCGTCTTTTTTGTCATGCGGCTCAAGAAATATGACGTTTTGCATTAACCAGTTTATATCCAATACCCATGCCGACGGATTAGTTCGCCGGCAACGAGACCAAAGTTGGACGTCCTCCGGCGTCATCTGTTGCGGCTCTTTTACGCCGATGATTTGTCCTTTGGCATCCCGCAAAATACGACCAAACTTACTAGCGGTTTCGCCGCCGTTAAGATTGGAAATATTTATAGAAAACATGCTAATCGTCGCGCCGTGGCGGCGATGCCCGTCAATTAACAGCGCCAAACTTTCCGGCCGCCAAAGAGGCATATCTCCATACAGAATCAGAATAGTATTAAATTGCTCGTTAGCATACTCCTGCCGCAATGCTTCCACGGATAATCTGGCCGCGTCTGCCGTACCTCGACGCTCTGGCTGATGGGCATAAGTAACGCTTGGGAAACTTTTGTCAATTATTCCTTGCAAACTGTCCCCATAAACATGGTTAATGACTACTGCTAACCGGCTGATATCAATCCTTTGGTCAAGCAAGTGCACTATCGCTTCAATGATGGTACAGCCATTATTTAGCGGCTCTAATAATTTTGATTTGCCGGGAGTTATGGTACCGTGTCCGGCAGCCAAAATCGCTCCGCACAACCCGTTTCTGGCCATGATAATTTTCCTTTCGTCCGAATTATTTTTAAAAAGGACATGTGAGTCTATATTAAACTCGCATGTCCCCTCTAAACTTTTTTCCAAATAAATTCAAAGAGCATTTTTTGGGTGGCAAAAATATTTTTATCTTCAATGATGACGCCGATTTGATTTTTATTAATATTGACGGAAATCATCGCGACTTTATTTTCATAAATTAAAGTATAAGTCGGGGACCCCTGTTCTTTATTGAGCCATTTGCGCTCGTCTAACCCTTTGGTTTCTCCGCCCGGACCGATAGAAATCGTCTGTACTCGCACGCCGGCTTTGATTCTGTCTAGCGTGAAGTTACGATAAGCGGAATAAAGATAAGGCCTAATGGTGGAGGAAGAAAACACGTAGTAATGCTTACTCCCCTGCCGGCAGGAAGAAATAACGTCTTTTAAAATCGTTTTGACGCCGCGCTCGCTTTCGTAGTATTTAACTACCGGTTTGGTTGCGGCCTTGTCATACAAAGACCGCAGTTCCGGCAAAATGGCGTCAATTTCGCTTTTAGTTTTTTCTAAAGCTTGCTGTTTTTGCTCTAAGGCGTCATGTAAAGTTACCGGGTCTTCAGCAATAAAATATTGGTGTTTGTCTTTATGGTAGTAAGAAATTAAACCTAACTCTTGCAAAGACTTTAAAATGTCGTAGGTGGTGCCGCGATTGATGCCGGCTCGCTCCCCTATTTTTCTTACCGGCGCCGGGCCCAACTGCAAACAGGTTAAATAAATAGCAATTTCTTTTTCGCTCAAGCCTATTTTTTTTAGTATGGTTTCTATCATAAGGCCTCTCTTATCCACAAGTATATCGCGAATAGAAATCTCTGTCAATTTTTTTTCTGCAAAAAATTGTTGATAATTAAAATATTACTAAAATTAAAGAAAATATCGTCTTATCTTTGTCAAAGTTTATATAAAAAAATAAAAAACATTGACTTAGAGAGTGAAAAATTATATAGTTAATCCAACCTGATCGGTCTCTTCATCTATCGGTAGGGCACAATCGTTCCCCGTCTGCCGAAATGCCGCCATCGTCTAGTGGTTAGGACGCCAGGTTCTCATCCTGGTAACCGGGGTTCAATTCCCCGTGGCGGTACTAAAATCAAAAAATATGTCTAATTTTATTATCAACGGCGGTAAAAAACTGCACGGTTCCATAAAAACCAATTCGGCTAAAAATTCAGCCGTAGCGATACTTTGCGCCACCGCTATGATCAAGGGGACGACAACGCTCGTGGACGTGCCAGCCATTGAAGAGGTTAAACGGATAATGGAAATTTTAAACGGCGTTAATATCAAAGTTAACTGGAGCGGCAAAAACAAGCTGACGGTGGAAAATAGCGGCAAAATTAACTTAACCAATTTAAATAAAAAAGCTTGCGAAAATACCCGCTCTTCGTTTATGCTGGTAGGCGCCCTTGCCCGACAGTTCAACAAATTCAATTTCTATAAACCAGGGGGGTGTAAAATCGGCGCGCGAACGGTTCAGCCGCATATTTTGGGTTTCCAGCATTTAGGAGTTAATGTCAAAGAGCGGCCAAGCTACTTTACTATCTTTAGTTCGCGGGCGCACGCCGCTTCTTTTACGATGTACGAAATGAGCGACATGGGAACGGAAAATTTGATTTTAGCCGCTTGTCTTCTGCCCGGAAAAACTACGATTAAGTTTGCGGCTTCAAATTACATGGTGCAGGATTTGTGTTACTTTTTAAACCGCGCCGGCGCTGACATCAAAGGAATAGGCACCAATACTTTACAAATTCAGGGAGTAAAACAATTAAAGCCGGTAAAAAATTATTCCCTAATGCCAGACCCGGTAGAGTCAATGGCTTTTATCGCTTTAGCGATTACCGCCAAATCCAAGCTTACCGTTACCCACTGCCCGATTGATTTTTTAAGCATTGAACTGGAAAGGCTGCGGGTGATGGGGCAGAAATTTAAAATTTCCCGCCCCCGCAAGTCAGCCAACGGCCGTTTTTCTTTAGTTGACGTTACGGTCATGCCGTCGCCGCTGTTTGCCCCCGCGGATAAAATACACCCTCTGCCCTACCCCGGGCTTAATATTGATAACCTGCCGCTTTTTATTCCTATTCTTACCCAAACTAAAGGCACGACGCTCGTGCATGACTGGGTCTATGAAAATCGAGCTATTTACTACACCGAACTTAACAAGCTCGGGGCGAAAATTACTTTACTTGACCCTCATCGCGTTACCGTGCAGGGCCCGACTAAATTAAAAGCGGCGGAAATAATCTGCCCGCCCGCTTTGCGTCCGGCAATCAATATTTTAATCTGCATGCTGGCTACCCGCGGCCGCTCAATTTTACGCAACTCCTATTCCATTGACCGCGGCTACGAAAACATCTGCTCGCGCTTACAGGCGATTGGGGCGGATATTAAGCCGCTAACCGAATAATAATTATGACTCTTTGGCATCGCCGCCTGCTTTATGTTTTTTTAATTATTCTGTTTTTTATTTTAACGCCAATAGTATCTTTTTACGCCGCCGGCTACGAATTTGATTTTGTCTCCCGCGAGATGCGCCGCACCGGAATTTTAATTTTGGAAAGCACGCCCAAAGGCGCGATTATCAATTTGGGCGACAAACGTAAATATAACTGGCTTTATGGCTGGTTTTATCAAAATACCGAGCTCAAAACTCCGCAGAAATTAAGAAATTTGCTGCCGGATGAGTATGAAATAAGTCTGTCTAAAGACGGCTATTTTAATTATCAAAGAAAAGTAACCGTTAACCCGGGCCAGACATTTTTACTGGATAAAATTATTTTATTCCGTAAGTCTCAGCCGGAAATCGTCCTTGAGCAGCCGGTAATTAGCGGCCAGCTCTCCCGCCAAGGTCAATCCTTAGCCGTTTTAACTAAAGATTGGCTAACTATCTTACGGTTAGCTACGGGGCAAAAAAGTCAGATTGCTTTAGGAGAGGAAAAATTTGGCGGTGCGGCAGTTAAAATTCTTTGGGCGCCGAGCGACAAAAAAGTGCTGATTGCCGGCGGCAGCTACCCTATTTTTAATGTTGAAACCGGGATACGCGAGGGCGCGGTTAGAGCTTACGCCCAATATCCCATCTCCAACATTAAATGGGATTCATTCAGCGATAATAAATTATATTTAGAGCAAAAAAATCGCCTTTACCAATTTGATCTCGTCCAAAAAAAAGTGACGCTGGCCAGTAACGAAACCATTACGGAAGACTTCTTAATACGCGACAATAATTTGTTAACGCTCGTCAAACTAAACAATAATTGGCTGCTGAACCTGACTGCTTTAGGCGGCGAACGGCTGGGAAATATTGCTTTGCCAGTCGCGCCAACTTACTCCTTTTGGGAAACGGAAAATAATTTAATTTATCTTTATGATGACCGGCGTGACGGCTTAATAATCGTTGACCCTTGGTCGTTTTTTCCCGCTCCCGAAGTTATCACTAATATTAAGAGTTTTTATTTAACCGACGGCGGCCATAAAATTTTGTACTGGAACGATTTTGAAATCTGGCAGTACAATCAGGAAACAAAAGAAAAATTACTTATTACCAGAACCAGCGAGCAGATTAGTAAAGTCTGGCCGTATCCAGGCGCAAGCGATTATTTTTTTTACAGTACGCGTTCGGCGATCAATGCCGTGGAGTTTTTGAGTAAAGATTACTTTAACGTTACTAAAATTTTAGAGGCGCCGGACATCAGCGCGCCGGCAATAAGCCCTGACGGCCGGTATATTTATTTTGTCGGCGGTATTAGCCAAAACCAAAGGCTGTACCGATTGGACATAAAATAAAAAACCGCGAGTTCTAATCCCGCGGTTTTTTTTATTTTCTTTCGGCTGCCGTTATTTTAAAGCTTTCAAATATTTCTTCAGCTCATCTTTTAAATCGTCCCTTTCCAAAGCAAAGTCAATGTTTGCTTTCAGCCAACCGAGTTTTGAGCCGGTATCGTAAAATTTTCCTTTAATTTTTTTCGCGTAAATTGGGCGTTTTTGCGCTAAAGCAAAAATAGCGTCCACGAGCCACAACTCCCCGTCTTTGCCTAATTTAGTTTTTGCTAAAACCTCAAAAATATCCGGCGTCAGAATGTAAGCTCCGATACTCGCCCAGTGCGACGGCGCTCGCTTCGGTCCCGGCTTTTCCACGATATTTTTTACTTGGATTACGTCTTTATCTACTTGCACGCCGTCAATGACGCCGTATTTAGTCGTGCCCTCGTCATTAACTTCAATGCAACTCAAAATCGGGGCGGAATATTTTTTATATGCTTCCATTAACTGCTTAAGCCGCGGCTTTTCTTTATCCACAAACAAATCATCGCCCCAGATAACGGCGAACGGCTCGTCGCCGATCAAATGGCGGCAGTTTAAAACCGGCGTGCCGTTGCCGTAAGGGCCTTTCTGGCGGACATAAGTGAAATTTGCCATATCCGCAATGTCTTTTATTTCCCGCCAGAGTTTTTTCTTTCCTTGTTTTTTTAGCAATGCCGCCAATTCAAAATTATAGTCAAAATGGTCTTCAATGGAGCGTTTGGAACTGCCGGTAACTAAAATTATTTCTTCAATGCCGCTAGCTACCGCCTCTTCCACGATATACTGCACTACCGGCTTATCAATGATGGGCAGCATTTCTTTGGGCTGGGCTTTGGTCGCGGGGAGAAATCTTGTCCCCGCCCCCGCTACTGGTATGATGGCTTTTTTTATTTGCATAGGAATTATAATTAAATGATGAGTTTGTCCGCTAATTTTTCACGGGCTAAATTTTGCGCCCGCAATAAACTGTCAAAAGTGCCGGCGTCAATCCATTCGCCGGCTACCATCGCTACTTCCAGCTCGCCGCGTTCCAGATACCAATTTTGAATATCGGTAATTTCCATTTCGCCGCGCGCGCTGGCCTGAATGTTTTTAACGATGCCCACGACGCGGTTGTCAAAAATGTATAACCCGGTTAAGGCGTAATCGCTCAACCATTCTTTTGGCTTTTCCACGATTTTAACCGCTTTCATCCGTTCGTCAAACTTAACTACGCCAAAACGCTCCGGGTCCGGCACTTTTTTAGCGAACAGCTTTCCGCCGGTTTTAAAATTTTTTATTTCGGCGCTTAAATCGTCCGCAAAGATGTTGTCGCCTAAAATCATGCAGACGTTTTCCTGATCAATAAAATTTTCCCCGATTCTATAAGCGTCGGCTAAACCACGCGGCTTATCCTGAATTTCGTAGGTAAATTTGCAGCCAAATTCTTTGCCGCTGCCTAATAAATTCAGGTAATCCCCGGCCCGCTCCGGCGCGATTATTATTAAAATTTCTTTAATGCCGGCTTTGATTAAAGTATTTAAGGGATAATAAATCATCGGCCGGTGATAAACCGGCAGAAGTTGTTTGCTGGTAATTTTAGTCAGCGGCGCAAGGCGCGTGCCCGAGCCGCCGGATAATATAATGCCCCTCATAACTAATTTCTATCCTTTAAGTATTCCTCCAGCGCCTCTTCGTAATCGCGCAATTTCGGAAATTTTGTATTTAACAAAGTTCCATATTTAGGTCTTTTCGCCGGCCGGGGGAATTCATTTGCTGCCACTGGAATTAGTTTAACTTTTTTGCCTAAGATGTCAAACAAGGCGCGCGCGCCTTCGTACCAAGTGCGGGGGTTGGCATTAACCAGATGATAAATGCCGCTGGCATGGCTTTCTTGCCAAAGAATGTTAGTAGCTTGCACTAAATCGGGCGCGTAAGTAAAGTTGCTTAATTCATCATCAACCACGCGCAGTTCAATTTGCTTGGTAGAAAGTCTAAGCATTTGGGCAAAAAAATTTTCTTTCGCCATTGTACTTTTCCCTTTGGCGCCAAACAATTTAGAGGTACGAATTAAGTAATATTTTAAATTAGAACGGCGTAAAATTTCCCGCTCGCCCAATAATTTTGATTGGCCGTATTTATTAACAGGATTAGGGGGCTCACTTTCTTGGTAGCCATCTTTTTTATCGCCGGCGAAAACATAATTAGTTGAATAGTGCACTAAAGTAGCGTTGAGCGCTAAACAAACATCAGCCAAGTAGCCGAGCGCGTAGCCGTTTATTTTTTTAGCTAATTCAAATTCAGCGTCTTGCCCGCAAGCGTCAACGGCGTTATAAGCCGCCGCGTTAATGACAACTGCTGGTTTTAAATCAGATATTTTTTGTTTAACTTGTTTTTCATCCGTAATATCAATTTCTTCCCTGTCCCAGCCAACTGCCTGCGGAAATATCTTTAGTAATTCTTGCCCTAACATTCCTTGCGCGCCGATGATTAAAATTTTATTCATATCTTATGCCATTCTATAGTTTTGTTTAACCCCTCTGCAAAATTAACTTGCGGCTGCCAGCCTAATTCGCTCCGCAATTTACTGTCATCAATAGCGTAGCGAAAATCATGGCCTTTTCTGTCCTCCGCATATTCAATTAAACTTGCGTCTTTGCCTAATAAATTTATTAATTTTTTAGCTAATTCCAAATTAGTAACCTCTTTTTCTTTATTGCCTTTGCCGCCGATTAAATAAGTTTCTCCTATTTTTCCTTTCTTAATGATAAAATCAATGGCGCGGCAGTGGTCTTCCACATACAGCCAGTCGCGGATGTTTTGTCCCGTGCCGTAAAGCGGCACTGGTTTATTTTGCAGTAAGTTAGTAATAAAAAGCGGGATGAGTTTTTCCCGGTGCTGGCGCGGACCGTAATTATTGGAACAGTTAGAAATAGTTATAGGCAGGTTATGGGTATGCCAGTAAGCGCGCACTAAATGGTCGGCTCCCGCTTTGGAAGCGCTGTAAGGGCTGCGCGGGTCATAGGGCGTATGCTCGTTAAACGGCGGCTCATTAGGCCCTAACGAACCGAAAACTTCATCGGTAGAAATATGGTGAAATCTTTTTTTCCCCTGTTTTAAAGCGGCGTCCAATAATACCTGCGTACCTAAAACGTTTGTGCGCACAAACGGCGTACTGTCTATTATTGAATTGTCCACATGGCTTTCCGCGGCAAAATGCACCACTAAATCAACCTCTTGCATTACTTCATTAACCATTTGCGGGTCGCAAATATTACCCAAAACAAATTGGTAATTTTCCTTGTTAGGCAAATTTTTTAAGTTGTCCACATTGCCGGCGTAAGTTAAAGCGTCCAGATTAATAATTTTATCATCGGGATATTTTTTTAACCAGTAGTGGATGAAATTTGAGCCGATAAAGCCGGCGCCGCCGGTAACGAGAAGCTTCATATAAAATGTTTTTATGCTTTAATGTTATCTGTTATGTGCCGCGCGACTCTCGCCGCCTCTCCTTCTGCGTAAGGTTCACCGCGCCATAAGCGGTGTTCGTCGCGGGCAAAGCGCGGTATGATGTGCCAATGCGTATGCATTACTATTTGCCCGGCGGCGGCGCCGTTGTTTACGCCCAAATTCCAGGCGTCAGCTTTAACCGCCCGCATAACCGCCGGCGCGATTTTTTTCATTGCCGCGGCCATCGCCTGCAATAATTCATCCGGCGTATCCAGTGTTGTTTCGTAATGCTCTTTGGGTATCAGCAAAGTATGCCCGGGATTAACCGGATTAATATCTAAAAACGCCAAGACCTTTTCATCTTCGTATACTTTATAACTTGGCAATTCGCCCGCGACAATTTTGCAAAAGATGCAATCCATAAGCGTTATGTGATTTTATACGGCGATTGCGGATTACTTTCCCAGCGAATTTCATCCACTTCTTCTTTTTTCCCTTCGCCGGCGTAAAGTTTGTCCGGGATATTTATTACGTAGCCGTCGGTTTTGGAAATGCATTTGTAGCCATGCACCACGCCGGGCGGCACAATAACCAGCGTAGGATTTTTCTCGCCGACTCGCAATATTTCATATTGCTTGGCGGTTTGGGAAGGCCCGTGCCGGTGCGTGGCCGTACGCGCGTCCCATAAATGCAGATGGAACGACCCCGGCCCGACAAAAACAAAACAGTCCGACTGATATACATGTTCATGCGGTCCGCGCACAAACCCCGATTTAGTCATACTGACATAAGCCATTACTGGCACAAAATTTTTCATTTCATCGCTGCGCCAAAATTCCGCGAGCCAGCCGCGTTTATCTTTACTGATCGTTATTTTCTTTGTTATTACTCCTTCAATCATGCTTTTTTATTAATAATAAAACTATACCACTCAAAATCCATAAAATCAAGACAAAATTAAGGCTAAAATATGCCTGGACGATGTCGGGGAAAAAAAATTCCATGACGATAAAAATAAATAGCGTTATGGTGAGAGCGTAAAAGATTTCGCGGATGATTATATATAATTTCATAATATCTCCTTTATTTTATCCCACAAACTCTTACCTGTTAGTTTAATATTAATGCTTTTGATTTCAACATAATCGTCTGCCTCGTCGCCGGCGATTAACCCGGGCACGGAGATTATAAAGCTGTAATTATTCTGGTAACGGAAAGCTTTGGTTAAATCAAAGGAGATGGTTTTCGTTTTCCATTCTCCTTGAGGGCGACACGTCGACGCGTCGCTTTCTCCACACGGCGAATAAGTTGTAATGAGGTAATTTACTTTTTCCGCGTCAACATCGCTGATTTTTATCATCTTTTTGTAATCTGGATTAGCTAAGGCATTGGCCGAAAAGCTAAAAACGCCGGCGCCGGAAATAATAACGTCGCTTATTTCCAGTTGGACGATGGTTTTATTTTGGCGAGTAGGCAAAGAAAACTGGCGATAAGTTTCGGCTAGGGGTAATTTTTGTTTATTAACTAAAATCGTTTGCAAACTCGCGGCGTTCAAAGTGCTGGCCGTTACTTCCGGCGCATCGGCGTAAATTATCGTTTTATTTTTGTCGTTTTGCCCCCCTAGCCAAACCCTGTTGATAAAAGAAACGACCGTTTGCGCGGTGTTAATGTCATCCGTAATAATATCGTCGTCAGCAATAACCGCGATTTTATAAAATCCTTCCGGCAAATCGTTTAAATTTAAATTAACAGCGCCGGCGGCCATTCTTTGCCTCTGTTCTTCTCCGCTCCGCTCATCGGCTAAATATTTTTCGGCGATCGGCTCGTTTCGGTAATAAACGATAATTTTAACGTCATCCTTATCTTTATTAATGTTTAAATCGCTAAAATTAAACTTAAAATTTAGCGGCTCGTTTTTAATATAGGTATAAAATTGGTACGCGCCGCGTAACGGTGGGGTGTCATTGCGATCCGCCAGCTGGCGGAGAAGCAATCCCGTTGATGTTTGGTAGCCTTCAATATATTTAATTTGCGGTAAATCGTAATGATAAGCCAAAATTTCATTACGCGCTGGCAAATTATTTAAAAATTCATTAATATTTTTAAATTTTGGCTCGCGCTGCAATAAAATAACGCCGTCTTGTTCAAGCGTGCTCCAGTTTAATCTATCAATAATTTTATTCTCCAACGGTTTTAATGCATAATTTTTCCGCTCATCCGCCTGCAAGCCGACCTCTATAATATTATTTTGCCCGCTATCGCGGTAAACGAAAGTTACTCTTGCTTCGTTAAAAGTACGCTGGGTATTGACGTTAAAATAAACCGGCTCGCCTAAAATTGGCTGCGTGCAGTTCGCCCGCTCTATTTCCCCTACCCGCTCTTTTGGCTTTAATTTTTGGATAAAAAAAGAATTGTCGCAGGGCGTAACAGAATAAATAATTTTGCCGGCCGGGGCAACCGCTTGATAGATTAAAAATAAAACCATCAAGCTCAAGGCGCTATGCGAAACAAGGCGTATCTTTAAAGCCAACGACATATTTTAAATTTATAATTATCCTAATTCGGCAAACACCTTAATTATTTCCCGCGCGCTTTTTTCCCAACTAAACTGTTTGGCGCGCTCTCTGCCGACTCGCGCTAATTCAGCGCGTAATTTTTTGTCATACGCTAAATTAGCCATCGCGTGCGCCAATTCAGAAATGTTGAAGGGGTCGGCTAAAATAGCGGCGTTGCCCATTATTTCGGGCAAGCTGGAAACATTACTGACAATGGCCGGCGTGCCGCAAGCCGCCGCCTCTAACGGCGGAAAACCGAAACCTTCGTAGAAGCTCGGATAAATAAAAAAGGCGGCTAAATTATATAAGTAGGGCCGGTCTTCGTCGGTGATATAATCGGTAAAAATAATGTCGCCGGCAAATTTATTTTTACGCGCTTGTTCGTAAACGCTTCTCTGCCCCCAGGCCGGCCGGCCGGCAATCACTAAACTTACGGTTTCATCGCCTGTTTCCGCCTGTCCTTCCCAATGCACTAAATCAGCGTGTTGTTCTTGCCGGAAACGCTCATACGCTTCAAGGATGCCTTCCACATTTTTCCGCGGCTCGATTGTCCCTAAAAACAGCATAAACTTGTCGGGCAGTTGATACTTTTTTTTAACCTCCGCCAGATACGGCTCGCCGGGGTCGATCGGCCGATATTTAGAGCTGACGCCGGGATAAATAGTTACGATTTTTTTCGGAGAAACGCGGCATAGATTTTGGACGTCTTGTTTAGTATTGTTAGAAACGGCTACGATGCGACTCGCTTGGCGCAACATTTTTTTAACGTTAATGCTTCTCTGCCAAAAATTATGGCGGGTGGAAAAATAATGCGGATAACGCAAAAAAGACAAATCATGGACGGTGATTACTCTGCGGCATCGCTTACTGCAAGCCAGGAAATTAAAATTAGGCATAAAAAAAATATCAGCGCCTAACTTAAGGTCTATTTTTGGCCGGTGAAAAATTTTGAAGAGCAAATAATTTAAAATCTTGTTGGGATAAGAAAATTTCACTACCGTTACGTTAGGAAAATTGAATTTAGGGACCCGAGCCGATAAGTCACGGTAGGAATTATAAAAAAGTTTGTAATGATTTATTTTGTCTTGGGTAAAAATTGCCGTTAATAACAGGCGCGTATATTCCGATACGCCGGAGTAATACTCGTCCATTAGGGGCCGGATGTCTATGCCGATAACCATAACAGAAATTTTACAATAATTAGGCAATAATTTAACGGTAATTTTAAAATTATTGTTAAATTTCCGTTCAATTATTGTTAAATTTATTTATTATTACGCCCTTTATGTAATCCTGAATTTCTTGTTTAAATCTATTTGTATTGAATCTTTCTGCCGATTGCTTTATAACTTGCGGATTAAAATTATAATTATGATACAGAAAGCGCAAGACTGCGCCAGCTAACTCCTCCCAGGTCTGCTGATGGAAAAAAATTCCGGAAACATTTTCTCGGATCGTTTCCAGCGCTCCGCCGCGCCCATAAGCTATCACTGGCCGGCCGCTGGCGAGCACCTCCACCGCCGTGATGCCGAAATCTTCTTCTTGCGGATGAATAAAAGCAAGGCAGCGGGACATTAAATTCGCTTTTTCCTCTTCGGTTATCCTGCCTAAGAATTGGACGTTAGCGCGCGCCATCTTTTGCAGCCGTTTCCAATCCGGCCCGTCGCCAAAAATTTTCAAGGGAATATTTAACTTATTAAACGCCTGAATTGCCAAATCCAATCTTTTGTGGGGGATGAAACGGCCGCCCGCTAAAAAATAGTTGCCGATATTTTGGCTGATGTTAAACTTATTTACTTCAACCGGCGGATAAATTACCGCGCTTTCCCGGCCGTAATATTTTTTAATTCGCTCTTGGGTTGTTTGAGAATTAGCGATAAAATGGTCAACGCGTTCCGTGGCCATTTTGTCCCACTGGCGGATGTGGCTGACTTGCCAGCCGACTATTTGTTTTAAAAAACGAGGCAAACGCAACTCGGCTAAATACTGATGGGAGTAATGCCAAAGATACCGCGTGGGCGTATGGCAATAGCAAAAATGCGCCGCGTCCGGGCGAACGATCACCCCCTTGGCAAAAGAAGAGGCGGAAGAAATCACCACCTCATAATCTTCTAAATTCAAGGATTCAATGGCCGTGGGCATTAAGGGCATGTACCATTGATACTTGCTAACGCCGAAAGGCAACTTTTGAATGACGGTGCCGTATATTTGCCGCTGCGGAAAATGCCTATTGATGTACTCCGGATTATACAAAAGAGTATAAATAGGCGCTTGCGGATACATTTCCGTAAGCGCTTTGAACACTTTTTCTCCTCCTCCTTCTTGCGCGAAATGGTCGTGCACTAAAGCTATCCTCATAATTCAATTTATATTCTACGGACTAAAAACTACTTAAACTAAACTACTCTCCTTTTGCGTAAAATAGCCACCGGCGTCTTAAAAATAATGTTAAGGTCAAACCGCAAAGACCAATTTTCAATGTAGTAAGTGTCCAGCCTCACTTCCTCTTCAAAACTTAAATCGCTCCGGCCGGAAATTTGGGCTAAACCCGTAACCCCGGGCTTAATGGCCAGCACTTTTTTGTGGTGCTTGGCGTATTTGGCGACTTCGCGCGGCTGATGCGGCCGCGGTCCGACCATGCTCATCGTGCCGGCTAAAACATTAACCAATTGAGGCAACTCGTCAAGGCTCCAGCGGCGAATCAGCCGCCCTATTTTGGTCAGGCGCGGGTCGTTGGCAATTTTATAAACAGGCCCTTCCTTAGTATTTTGCCTGGCAATCAGTTCCGCTTCTAATTTTAAGGCCGCCTCACTATTTTTATATTCCTCGCCAATGCAGTATTGCAAATACATGGAGCGAAATTTATAGGTAGTAAAGATTCCATTTTTGCTTACCCGTTCATTTTTATAAATTATCGGGCCGCGTGATTCTAACTTTACCAGCAGCGCCACTAAAATTAAGATC